>JAKLPX010000108.1 GCA_022013635.1 Candidatus Delongbacteria bacterium | reverse complement strand
GAATCCGAACAATATTAACAAGTTTATAAGTACAGAACGCATTTTTTTCTCCGTTACTTTTACATCATTTAAAATGAGTAAGTAAAAAACCTAAAATTTCAGATATTTGCAAGTAAAAATTATACTTTTTTTAGACCCCTATTTTTATTCGTTAAAGCTATTGCCAAAACTTCATTAATATGTTTTACCGGTTTAATATCCAATGCAGACAAAACTTCCTTAGGGATATCTTCAAGATCTTTCAAATTATCTTTTGGTATTATCACGGTTTTTATTCCGGCTTTTAGAGCGGCGATAATCTTTTCCTTCAGTCCTCCGATTTCCATAGCTTTTCCATGCAGCGATATTTCGCCGGTCATTGCAACTTCCTTTTTTATCGGTATTTTTGTGAAGAGAGAAATAATAGCAGTGGTAATTGCCAATCCGGCGGAAGGACCGTCTTTTGGAGTTGCTCCGTCCGGAACATGGATGTGCAGATCGTATTTCTCGAAGTTTTTTAAATTTATTCCGAGTTTGCCCGCATTTGATTTCATGTAACTTATTGCAATTTCCGCAGATTCCCTCATTACTTCTCCCAGCCGTCCTGTAATTTTTACTTTGTCGGAACCTTTCATAAGAGTTGCTTCTATAAATAATATCGAACCGCCTGCCGGAGACCATGCCAAACCTGTACAAATTCCGATTTCATTTTTTCTATTTGCCATTTCCGGCGTTAGGAATTTATTCCCAAGATATTCCTTTACTTTGGCTATATCAATACTGAAATTAGTTTTTCCGCCTTTCGCTTTAATCACGGCAACTTTTCTACAAATTTTTTCGATTCTTTGTTCCAGCTTCCTCACTCCGGCTTCTCTGGTAAAATTTTCGACGATAAATTCTATTGCTTTTTCTGTGAATTTTATGTCTTTCGGAGTAAGTCCGTTCTGTATAATCTGCCGTTTTGTTATATAGTTTTTTGCTATAGCAACTTTCTCCCGGGTTATATAACTCGGAAATTCGATTATTTCCATTCTGTCTAACAGGGGTTCGGGTATATATTCGGGATAATTCGCTGTCAGTATAAACATGATTTTTGACAAATCGAAAGGAACATCAAGATAATGATCGATAAAATTCGAATTCTGTTCAGGATCCAAAGCCTCAAGCAATGCGGCTGAAGGATCGCCCAGATTACTGTTGGATAATTTGTCTATTTCGTCGAGCATCATTACGGGATTTCTTACGCCGACCTGCCTTAATTGCTTTATAATTATTCCCGGCATTGATCCGATATAAGTTCTTCTGTGTCCGCGTATTTCCGCTTCATCCCTGACCCCTCCGAGTGATGCCCTGACGAATTTTCTTCCCATTGACCGCGCTATGGATTTTCCGATTGATGTTTTTCCTGTTCCCGGCGGTCCTACCAGACATAAAATGCTTCCTCTTGTCTCTTCGGTAAGTTTTTTAACGGCCATATACTCCAAAACTCTTTCTTTTATTTCTTTTCAGCCATAATGCTCTTCATCGAGAATCTTTTTTGCTTTTTCAATATCAATTTCGTCTTTTACTTCTTCGTTCCAAGGCAGATCCAAAAGCCAGTCGAGATAAGTCCTGGCTACCGTATATTCGCTTGACGCGGACGACATCCTGTTCAATCTCTTCAGTTCTCTTTTTGCGGCAATCGCAGCCAGCTCGGGAAGTTTTTTCTTTGAAAGCTTTTTTTGTAATTCTTCGAGTTCCTGAGATTCGTCTTCGGTATCGCCTAATTCTTTCTTTATTGCCCTGAGTTGTTCTCTGAGATAATAATCTTTCTGATCTTTTTCCAATTCCTCTTCGACATCATCCTGAATCTTAGAGGTCAATTTAAGTAATTTATGTTCCTTATTCAGATAAGAAGAAAGCTGAATCAGTCTTTCTTCTATATCAATTTCTTCTAATATTTTTTGTCTTTTGTCAATGGTTAAATTTAAATTCGATGCTATAAAATCAGCGACCTTAGAAGGAGTTTTAATTGTATTTAAAGCTATTCTTAATTCGTCGGGAATATTATGGGAAAGATTAATTATTTCCGTAAATGTTTCCGTTACGGATCTTAAAAGAGCAGTAAGTTTTAGGCTTTGAGTTTTTTTCTCTTTTAATTGTTCGATCCTTCCTATTAAATACGGTTCTTCCTTCTCGATTTTTTTAAGCTCTATTCTTCCTAATCCCTGAACTAAAATTCTTGCCGAATTATCCCTGTCTCCGCGAAACATTCTTAAAATTATTACGGCTGTTCCGATATTATATATCTCATTGTTTTTATATCCACCCTCTTCATCGGGTTTATTCGCAAAAATCCCGACAATTTTTGTCGAGCTGATTGAGTCATTGATAAGTCTGATTAAAACCTCGTCATTTACTATAAGGGGCATAATTACATTCGGAAAGACCACCATATTCATCAGCGGTAATATCGGCAACTTATCGGGTATTGTAAAAGTCTTTTTTTTGTTCTGATTTCTATTTATTTTTGGCATTGTTTCCTCCTCAATTTAAGAAATAGCTTTTTTAGCTGCTATTATATAAAATCCTTTTTTGTAACACTGTTTTACTGTCGCTATTTCTATTTTTACGGGTAAATTTATTACTCTTTCAAAAGGGCCGAAATCAATCTCCATTTTATAGTAATGCCTTTTTTTATCATGACCTATCTGGTCCCTGATTCCTTTTATTGTAATATAATCCTCATTAATTACCACTTCAACATTCTCGGAAACGATGTAAGGCATATCCACGACCACATACAAATCCTCCTTTATTTCATAAACATCTACCCGCGGACGCCATCCCAGAGATTCGTCGCAGATAAATGTTTTGTGATTGTTGAAATAGTGGTATTGATCCGAATCTAAAATTATACCGTCAGCATTGTATTTGATCAGTTTTTTTCTAAATTTGTCCATACAATTACCTCCAAAAGCCTTAAATTACCCAATATTTATTTTGAAAGCTTTCTCTTTTTTCAAAAGGCATATTAGCGACAAGTTTCGAAGAAAGAAGATTAAGCTTATCTTCAAAAAATTCGGAATTTCTAAAAAGAGATTTATTTTTAAAAAAGAAATAAGAAGATAATATCGCAAAATAGCTGTCGAAAATATACCCTTTTGCGTAATTTTCTTTGCCGAGCTTGATCGTGGTCTTTAATGAATTAATATAATCTTCGTTCAAAAGACATTCCATCGCAAAGAAATAATCCGATATGTAGGGGATGTCAATAAATGCGTGTTTCAATTCCGAAATATATTTTGCGATTTTAGCTATGCTTTCATTATCATAATTGTTTAAGGAATTGTTAAAATATTTCATGACCATAAGCATTTTTACGAATCTGGAAGACGCATAAGGTATCTGCTCAATAATTTTTTCTGAATTTTCTCGCGAATACATTGAAAATAATAATTCGATTTGTTCCAAGGCAAGTTTATAGCTTGATGAACTCTCGAGATAGGGATGGGCTCTCAATATATTATTCGTATAAGATAAATAACCTTCCGGGTCTTTTATTATGTAATGGTAATAGGCCAAATAAATCAAAAACCTTTTTATTTCATCTTTATTTGTGATCTTTCTTATCAGATTCATCGAAAATCTGATGTTTATCTCAACATCGCGCCATCTTCCGGAGCCTATTAAGAACATAGTGTATTTAGTGTATAT
>JAKLPX010000107.1 GCA_022013635.1 Candidatus Delongbacteria bacterium | reverse complement strand
TACATATAGAAATAGTCAATTCGATTTTTTTAAGATATCTTATAGATAAGTTGGATTCAAACCATTAGGTAAAGAAGAATTTATATTCGATGCGGAAAAACTTGAACTTTCAAAAGGAACTCACACCGGAGCGCTTTATAAAGATAAACAAGCCGGTATTTCTGTAACGAACTGGGAAGATTCATATTCACCGGAATTAAACGGTAAAAAATCCGGATTTCTAAAACAATACGAAATAAACAGAAGCGCGGCAATTACGGACGAAAATACTATAATTTGGGGAGCTGACTGGACTTTGTATAAAACAGACAGAGACGGCAATGTATTGTGGAAAATACCCGTTCCGGGCGAGGTGTGGGCGGTTAACAGTATCGGAGATATCGTAACTGCAGCGTATGATGACGGGACAATAAGGTGGCACAGGCTTTCTGACGGAAAGGAGCTGATGGCTCTAATGATTAACGACGATATGAAAAGATGGGTGTTATACACTCTCGAAGGTTATTATGCCTCGTCACCGGGCGGAGAAGAGCTTATCGGCTGGCATATTAATAACGGTAAAGATAAAGAAGCGGATTTTTTCCCCGCATCGAGGTTTGCAGAAAGGTTTTACAGGCCTGATATCTTAGAACTTGTTCTTGAACTTAAAGATACAGAAAAAGCGATCGAGACAGCGAATAAAACAAGGAATATTAAAACAACTGCATTGATATCCGAAAGTCTTCCGCCGATAGTAAATATAATCAATCCTTCAAGCGGATATTTCTCTAATTCCGAAACAGTGGAGATAACCGCTTCAATAAGAACACTTACAGAACAGCCGGTAACAGAAACGAAAATACTGTTGAACGGAAGGCTCTATGAAGGCGGAGAAAGAGGAATAAGCATAAAATCAAAAGACGGAGCCGAAAGAAAATACAAGATTAAAGTTTTGCAGGGCGAAAATACCATCTCCGTGCTTGCAAGGAACAATTCAGGCTGGAGCGAAGCTTCGACTATAAGAGTGAATTATAAAAATACAACCGGTGAAGATCAGGATTTTGTAATTATGCCGAAGCTGTATATACTTGCTATAGGCGTATCTGATTATAACGACAGCAGTTTAAAATTAAGATATCCTTCCAAAGATGCAAATGATTTTGCAGAAGTAATGAAAAAGCAGGAAAAGAAACTGTACCGCGAAGTAGTAATAAGGCTGCTTACCGATCAAAACGCAACAAAAGACAATATTCTGGATGGTTTGGAGTGGATACAAAGAGAGACGACTTCCAAAGATGTTGCGATGATATTTATAGCGGGTCACGGTATGAATGATTCGTCGGGTGACCTGTATTATCTGCCTCAGGATGTTCGGATAGATAAACTCAAAAGAACCGGACTTCTCGCCGAAGAAGTTATTAATACGATATCGTCTATTGCAGGTAAAGTAATATACTTTATGGATACCTGCCACAGCGGAAATATGAAAGTGACCGGGCGCAGAGGTGAAGCGGTTGACGCGACCAAGGTGGTTATGGAACTTTCAAGCGCAGAGAACGGAGCGATTGTGTTCGCTTCATCCACAGGAAGGCAGTATTCTCTCGAAGACGACAAATGGAATAACGGAGCATTTACCAAAGCACTGGTCGAAGGATTGAGCGGTAAAGCTGCCATTACCGGTACGGAAAGAATATCAATAAATATGCTCGATCTATACATTTCCGAAAGAGTAAAAGATCTGACAGGCGGAAAGCAGCATCCGACAACCGCAAAGCCGGATATGATCAGAGATTTTCCGATCGCTGTAAAATAGTGAAATATAAAGTCCAAGCGGAATGAGTAAAGTGCTAATTAATCAGTATAAAAACCTATGCAACGACATACTTGACAAACATACTTTTTGTATATATATTTAGTATATACCAAAAGGAGACTATTATGAAAACTTTATCTCTTAAAATCGACGATCTGATTCTGGCAGAAACGGATAAGATCCTCCAAACCCTGAATAAGCCAAGAAACAGATACATAAACGAAGCTGTTGAAAATTACAATAAGATGCAGAAAAGAGCTATGCTTGAGAAAATGCTCGCAGGTGAATCTAAGCTTGTAAAAAATGAATCGCTTCGCGTACTCAAAGAGTTCGAGGACATAAATGAAGACGATTAATCAGTTCGAGATCTGGATAGCAGATTTAAGTCCACAAATAGGTACGGAACCAGGCAAAACAAGACCTGTAGTCATAATTCAGACCGACCTTTTGAATAAAATACCTCATCCATCTACAGTTATTTGTCCGATAACCACAAAAATCGAAAATAAATCAGAAATATTGAGGGTTCATTTAAAAAAAGGCGATGCAAATGTCTTACAGGACTGCGACATAATGATCGATCAGATCAGAGCGATAGACAATCAAAGGCTGGTCAGAAAAGTCGGGGACATTCCGCAGGAACTGATATCGGAAATAAAAAATAATATTAAAATAGTTTTGGATATAGAATAAAATGAGTAAAGTGCTTATAAATCAATATTACAGTAACCTCGACAAAGCTGTACAGTTCGGGAAGTCAATGAATGAAACAAGCATCAGGAATTATTTTTGGAATCTTCTGAATGACTACGCCCATAAGCATCATTATGAGATGATCACCGAAGTTTCATGCAGGGGCACAAAAGGGAAAACCGTTCGACCGGATGGAATTTTGAAGAATGCATTCGGGCTTGATGTCGGGCTTTGGGAGAGCAAGGACGAAAAGGACATCATTGACGATGAGATTGACGCAAAACAGAAAAAAGGCTACCCGCTTTTCAACATTCTTTTTGAGGACTCACAGACCGCAGTTCTTTTTCAGCGCGGAATTGAGATCATGCGGGTTTCGATGCGCGATCCGGATGAGCTTCATAAGATCATAACAGCATTTATTTCATATAAAGACGAAACAATTTATAAATTCGAAGATGCACTCGGCAAATTCACTCAGGACATTCCCGTCATTGTAGAAACACTAAGAAAGAAAATTGAAGATACACGCGGCAAGAACAAAATATTCATAGAAAAAAGTGAAAGCTTCCTTGCGCTCTGTAAAGCTGAAATCAATCCGGAGATCACCGAAGCCGACATCAGAGAAATGATGATCCAGCACATTCTGACCAGCGATATTTTTAATAAAATCTTCGACGACCCCGAATTTCACAGGCATAACAACATAGCCTGCGAGCTGGAAAATCTTATCGCAGCACTCTTCACATACTCCGAAAGAAAGAACCTTCTCGGCAGTATAGAGCATTATTACGATGCCATCAACAGCGCAGCCGCAGGAATTCCCGATCATCACGAAAAACAGAAATTCTTAAAAGTCCTCTACGAAAACTTTTATAAGGTCTATAATCCCAAAGCCGCTGACAGGCTCGGAGTGGTCTATACGCCCAATGAGATCGTAAAATTCATGATCGAAAGCACGGATCACCTGCTTCATAAACATTTCGGAAAAACCTTAGCCGATAAAAATGTCGAAATACTTGATCCCGCAACCGGCACAGGCACATTCATAACATCGCTCATAGACTACCTGCCAAATCAGGATCTCAAATACAAATACAATAACGAAATCCACGCAAATGAAGTCGCAATCCTGCCTTATTATGTAGCCAACCTGAACATCGAATTCACATTCAAGCAGAAAATGGGTTACTATGAGGAATTCAAAAACCTGTGCTTCGTTGACACCTTAGACAACACCGATGCTCTCGAATACAGCGGAAAACAGCACGACCTATTCGGACTCAGCTTTGAAAACTCGGAAAGGATCAAAAGACAGAACAGCAAAAAGATTTCCGTCATAATCGGAAATCCGCCCTACAACGCAAATCAGAAAAATGAGAATGAAAATAATAAGAAAAGAGAGTATCCTTATATTGATAAAAGAATTAAAGACACTTATGTTAGAGAAAGTACTGCACAAAAAACTAAAGTATATGATATGTACGCACGATTTATTAGATGGGCTAGCGATAGAGTTGACGGAGATGGAGTAGTAGCTTTTATTACGAATAATTCTTTTATAAATGCAAGAGGTTTTGATGGTTTTAGAAAATGTGTTCAAAATGAGTTTGATTTCGCATATATAATAGATTTAGATGGTGATGTAAGAAATAATCCTGCACAAGCAAAAGGAAATGTGTTTGGAATTATGGTCGGTGTCTCAATTACTTTTTTAGTAAAACAAAGAGCATCTTTGAAAAAGCAATGTAATATAAAATATTTTTATGTTGACTCCGAACTAGCAAGAGAAAAAATTGATTATTTAATTCAACACACTGGTTCAACAAGATGGGAAGAAGTATTTTTTAAACACATAACTCCAAGTAAAAATAATGACTGGATTGATATCTCTATTAATGACTTTGACAGACTTCTTCCTTTAATTGATAAAAAATCTAAAAATTCAGTATTCAATTCTTCATCAAATGGCATATCAACAAACCGGGATGAATGGGTATATGATTTTAACAAAAATAATTTGGAGATGAAAACTAAGTATTTTATGATTGAATATAATAACGAAGTAAAGCGTTGGATTAAATACAAAAAAGAAAATAATTATTTAGACACAAAAGATGAATCAAATCCAGTTGTAGATATTTTTCTCCATTCAAGGAACTTAATAAAATGGAGTAAAATGATAAAAAGGGATAAGTGCTAATTCCGGTGAAAGTGGTACAGGTATTCTTGTTCAAAGTGGTACAAAGTCCCTCCTTCAAAATCTGTTAAAATTTAAGGTTTATTTT
>JAKLPX010000106.1 GCA_022013635.1 Candidatus Delongbacteria bacterium | reverse complement strand
TCAGGGCAGAATTTCCAAGTATAAAACCGGTCGTTTTAATATATTCTTTCATTTCATTTTTTTATTCTTATTATTGATCCGGGCACTACTGATTTATAATGCTTTATTAGTACGATCTGGTTCGGATTTGTTCTTTCGACTTTATTTCCCAAGACATCCATAATTTCCCCGACAGTTGCATCAAGAGTTCTTTTTTCCGGTATAATGATCTCGATCTCATCGCCTGTATGAAAAGCGCTTTTTACTTCTATAACCAGATATTTCCTGTCAATAATTTCTTTGACAATCCCGGCTACATCGTGAGTGCTGTCCGCTTTTCCCGATCTGTAATTCTGATCTGCCTGAACGGCTATATCGTTGAACCTGTATGTTGTATAGCCTCTGTTTGATACTTTTGATAGTTCTTCCAACCACTCAGGATTGTATTTGTAAGTCTTTTTGTTTTTATAATACAAACTTAGAGCATCATGATAAGTTTTAACTACGGTTGAAAGATACCCCTGAGTTTTCATTCTTCCTTCGATTTTGATTGAAGATACTCCCGACTCTGAAATTTCCGGAATATGCTCAATTAGGCACAGGTCTTTGGAATTGAAGAAATATGTACCTGTTTTCGCTTCTTCTTCGATGTAGAACCCTTCCGGAATGTCTGTCGAGCCAATTTCGTATTTAAACCTGCATGTCTGATTGCATTCTCCTTTATTCGGATCTCTGTTCTTAGTATGAAAACTGAGCATACATCTGCCTGAATAAGTCATGCACATCGCGCCGTGAACGAACACTTCAAGTTCGGCTTTTGTATTCGCTTTTATCTCTTTAATTTCATTAAGCGAAAGCTCTCTCGGAAGTATTATCCTTTTTGCGCCGAGATTATAGAGGAAATTGACCGTATGATAATTCATAGCTGAAAATTGTGTCGAAATATGGATGGGCAGACCGGGGAATTTCTTTAACGACATATTCATAATTCCGAGGTCGGATATTATTACGGCATCAACTTTGATATCGTTCAAAAAGGAAAGATGATCTTCGATGCCTTTCATATCGTGATTATGCGCAATGATATTTACTGTGGCATAGAGTTTTACTTTATTGTTTTTGCAGTATTCTTTGGCTTCTATCAGTTCTTCGTCTGAAAAATTTCCCGCAAATGCTCTCATTCCGTATTGTTTTCCGGATAAATAAACCGCATCAGCTCCGTAAAGAACTGAGGTCTTAAGTTTTTCAAAATTTCCTGCAGGTGCTAATAATTCAATTTTTTTCTTCATGCTCTTAACTTCTTTGTACACCATAGGGGACTCGAACCTCTGACCTACGGATTAGAAATCCGTTGCTCTATCCAACTGAGCTAATGGTGCATTTGTAAAATCTGACCAAATATAACGATTCGACCATGTTTTGTCAATAATTTTCAGGTCATATAATAATCAGACCGGAATCTTTTAAGTCGTCCCAAATCTCATTATTGATGAAATCGGAAAAAACCAGACCCGCATTTTTCGGGAATGAATTGCCTGCTTCTTTAATTGAAATCCCGTCAGATGAAAAGATGCTGCTTTTCCTGAACAGCTCCGAAAGCCAGTTCGATAATTCAACCGGAAGTTCGTATTCGATTATTCCGTTTATCCCGTTTATGACAAGTATGCCTGATGCCGAGGCTTTTGATCCAAAACCGAGCCATAATATTTTTCTGTCTGATCTTAGATCAAAAATATTATTATTCAGAATGTCTTTGACGAAATTCTTTTTTACGCGCGGTTTCTGTACCGGAACTTCAAACCATGTTTTTATATCTTTGTCTATTTCTATTCCGAGCATGAAATTATAAACGGATCTTCTGAGCCCGTCTCCCATATCATCAATATTTTCATTTGAATTATCTATATAGCTGATATCATTATTCGCGAAAGGTTTTAGATCGGAGTTAGGTATGGAAATATTGTATTTAGCGGGATCTTTAAATACTCCGCTATGCCTTGTGAGCGCAAATCTGTGCCAAAATGCGGAATCAATTAGTCCCTCGGCAAATAATTGTCTCAAAACTTCTGTAGAATCTATCAGATCAAGTCTCGATTCTCCAGGAAAGCCGTATATCATGTAGGAATGAACGAGTATGCCGTTAGATTTAAAATTACTCATTACCTGAACGGCTTCCTCGATCTTGATGCCTTTATTCATTTTATTTAGCGTGATATTGCAGGCTGATTCCAGACCGCCGACAACTGCGATGCATCCTGCTCTGTGAAGCAGTTTACATACATCTTCGGTAAAAGCATAATCAAATCTGATATTTCCCCACCATGATATGTCAATATTCTCTTTGATGAGAGCTATAGATAATTTTACGGCCATTGCAGGCGGGATGGCTTCATCTGTAAAATAGAAAGTGTTCAGCCCTGTCTGTGCAGTCATAGTTTTTATGTCATTAATTATGTCATTCACATTTTCCATCGAAAAATCTTTAATGTAGGGGAGAGTCGTATCGCAGAATGTGCATTTATGCCAGTAACAGCCTCTTGCCAGT
>JAKLPX010000105.1 GCA_022013635.1 Candidatus Delongbacteria bacterium | reverse complement strand
GCCTTGAAAATAAGATCAAACTGATAGGAATATTTTCAGACGAGATTGATTTAGATATGCTTGTTGAAAGTTATCAGTTCGAAAAGGATTTAAAAAAGAAAGATATTATTAAGGCTGAGATAATGAGGAAGATGTCGGACATTTTTGACAAAAAAGAAGAAATGAAGCTTGAAATCATCAATAATGTAGAAAAAAATCTTGAAGCGAAAAGAAAAGATTTTAGTAAAAGAAAACTGGCTAAAGACGATATATTAAAAAAAGACCTCGAGATTATGCTTAAGAATATAGGTAGAATGGATGAAGAGGACGGTAAGTAGTCTCGTACCGAATCAATCCGCAGAATTATATTATTTATTTACTGCATTTATTACTTTAACAGCCATGTTTTCATAAACCTGATCCTTATCGTTGATCGCATAGGGTTCTCCAATCTCTGCTGAATTCATCATTTCCTTTTCGATCGGTATTTGCGCCAGAAGATCAATGTGCGCTTCCTCTGCATATTTAACGACCTGAGAATCTCCGAATATAAAATGTTTTTTCTTACAGGAATCGCATACAAAATAAGACATATTCTCAACGATCCCGATGATCGGCACCATCACTTTTTCGAACATATCAATAGCCTTCACGACATCTATGAGTGACAATTCCTGAGGAGTTGAAACTGCTATAATTCCGGTAATCTTTAGGCTTTGTGCGATTGAGAGTTGTACATCACCTGTTCCCGGCGGCAGGTCAAGGATGAAATAATCAAGTTCTCCCCATTCCGTGTCAGAAATCATCTGAGTTAAAGCGGAATGGATAAGAGGGCCACGCCAAATGGCGGCTTTACCCGGTTCCAGCAGATTTCCGATCGAAAGCGTTTTAACTCCGTATTTTTCAATAGGAATTAATCTTTTGTTTTCAATAACTGTATCCTTTAACCCTGTATCAAATATTTTTGGAATTGATGGGCCATAAATGTCTGCATCAAGAAGGCCGACACTGTATCCGAGTTTGGAAATTGCGACAGCTAAATTTGCTGCTATTGTGGATTTTCCGACTCCTCCCTTTCCGCTTGCTACTGCTATAATATTTTTGGCATTAGGAAGTAAATTCTTATATTCAGCTTTAGTTGACATACGATCCTCCGTGATTATTATTTTCTCTGTTTAACTTTTAGACTGTAAAATGTACCCCGTGATAGTTCAGTGCGAGCGATCTTTTTATCGTTTTCCAAAGTGCTTAGATATTTATTTATTTCATTATCGTGTAGCCCGAGGATATCTGACAGATCGGATACAGTGCATGGTCTTCTCGCTATAGTTTCCAAAATGACAGATTCAGTGTCTTTTCTAAAAGATCCTACCTTTTTTCTCTCGTCAACGGAAGAAATGATTTTTACATTTTTCAGGTTCCATAATGTAATGATATTATCAAGCTGTTCGTAAGATGCTGGTTTTAGGTTTTTCAGAGCACAGGGTCTGTCAAGCGTGTTAAGCTGGACAATATTAGGATTGATTCGTTTAACAGCCTTTTTAAGTTCCTTTAAGTTATCTTGGTCGTCGTTATAATTGGGAAGAATGAAAATTTCCAACCATATTTGTCCTTTGAATTCTTGTCTAAAATCAATAAGTCCCTGAAGATATTCATTCAAATTGATAAGTTTAGACGGGCGATTGATCTTCAAAAATGACTTTTCCGTAGCGGCATCAAAAGATGGAAGAACAACATCGGCTTGCAATATCTCAGATCTGACATGTTTATCCGAAAGAAGTGTCCCGTTGGTTAATATCGCTAAAGGGATCAAAGGGAAATTATTTTTAATATAATTGATGATCTCTCCTATACCCGAATGAAGCAGAGGCTCTCCCGAACCGGAAAATGTGATATAATCCGGCGGCTGATTATTTTTTAAATAATGATCAATTTCTGCCAGAACCTCACCAGTCGGGACATATTCTTTTCTTTCGACTGTAAGGTTTGTAGTTTTTCCGCATTCACAATAAACACAGTTTAAAGAACAAATTTTATGCGGTACAATATCAACTCCCAAAGACATTTTAAGTCTTCTCGAAGGGACAGGTCCGAAAATATGTTTATACATATAAATCTTCTTTTAATCTTATTTTCTAATCGTATTTTAATCTTGTTTCAACATCAGGTAAAGTCGGTTCTATCAGTTTCTCCCATTCAACTGTGTCCCATGTTCCGAGTGCGTCATGAGTTTTAAAATATTTTTCAGGTATCGGATGAGTACCGACAACTATTTTTATACCGTACTTTTCAGGTATGAAATTTTTAAAGTGCTCAATATAAGGACAAGGGGGATACCCGACAAGCATTCCTGTAGCGAGATGAATAACTTCGACACCGTTCTTTTTCATTTCTTCGGGTGCGTATTCAATATTACCTCCCGGACAACCTCCGCAAGAAGTATAACCGACTATTTCAATTTCTTCATCTTTAGAATAAATGCTGAAAGCACCTTCTCTTTCTCTCATTGATCTAAGCATTTGCCACCGGCGCAACCTTTGTACCTGTCACAGATTATTAT
>JAKLPX010000104.1 GCA_022013635.1 Candidatus Delongbacteria bacterium | reverse complement strand
CGTTTGATGATTCCTGCTTTTTCCCTCGCTATTTGAACAATCGAATTTCCCAATTGCTTCTGATGATCGAAATCTATGCCTGTAATGACAGATACTATCGGAGTAACAATATTCGTTGAATCAAATCTTCCGCCCAATCCTGTTTCTATTACGGCAACATCAACATTTTTATCCAGAAAATACTTAAAAACGATTGCTGTGTTAGCCTCAAAGAAGGTACAATTGAATTTTTCTATGCCGTCCTTAAAAAAAATTATATATTCCGCCAAATCTTCGTCGCTGATTTCAATATCGTCTATCTTAATTCTTTCGTTAAATCTTTCTAAGTGCGGCGAAGTGAAAAGGCCTGTCTTATATCCGTTTGCGGTTAAAACTTGAGCAATAATATTAGCCGTTGAACCCTTACCGTTAGTTCCGGCAATATGAACGGTATTGAGCTTATTATTATCAATCTTATAATAATCCAACAAATCAAGAATGTTCTTCAGTCCCATTTTCATTCCGAACATTCCTCTGTCGAAAAGATATTGAATTTCTTCTCTTATCATTCTTGTCTTACTTTTGAAAATTTAATGCCGCTTTAACGAAATCCCTGAACAGCGGATGAGTTTTCGTCAGTCTCGATTTCAATTCGGGATGGTACTGGACTCCGACGAACCACGGATGACCCTGCAGTTCAATTGCCTCCACAAGGTTTAACTCTTTATTTTTACCGGCAAGAATCAAGCCGCAGTCTTCAAGCGTGTTTATGTATTCGTTATTTACTTCAAATCTGTGCCTGTGCCTTTCTGAAATATGAATTTTCTGATAAGCGTTATACATATTCGTGCCTTTTTCAATCTCGCAATCGAAAGCTCCGAGTCTCATTGTTCCGCCTTTTTTCTTGATTCTTTTCTGATCGGACATCAGATCTATGACAGGATATTTCAATTTTCTTGCAAATTCAGTAGAATTGGCGTTTTTCATGCCTCCGACATTTCGCGCGAATTCTATTACCGCGCACTGCAAACCCAAACAGATGCCAAGAAACGGTATTTTCTTTTCTCTTGCGAATTTTACTGCCAACAGCTTTCCTTCGATCCCCCTGTCCCCGAATCCTCCGGGTACCAGAATTCCCGACACATCCGATAAGATATCTCCGGGACCGCCGTGCTCAATATCCTCGCTGTTCACCCATTTCAGTTCGACTTTAGCCTTATTATCGCTGCCTGCATGAACAAATGCTTCGATGATGCTTTTATAAGAATCTTTCAATCCTACATACTTTCCTACAATGGCTATTTTTACTGAGTGAATCGGCGATTTAATATATCTAACATACTTCTTCCATTCCTCAAGATCCGGTTCTGGTGTTTGAAGATTCAGTTTATCGCATATTATATCATCTAATTTGTAATTATTGAATTCGATGGGCACTTGATATATTGTTGATTGATCTTTAGCCTCAATAACGCATCTTTTTTCGACATTGCAGAATAGAGCTATCTTTTCTTTCGCGCTTTTGGGTAAAGTTTGTTCTGTTCTGGCAATCAGAACATCAGGCTGAATACCTAGTTCCAAAAGATTTTTTACGGAGTGCTGAGTCGGTTTTGTTTTCAACTCCCCGGCCGCAGAAATATATGGTACATAAGTTAAATGAATGTAAAGAATATTTTGTATTCCGACATCAAATTTCAATTGTCTTATAGCCTCAATAAACGGAAGGCTTTCAATATCTCCGACCGTTCCGCCGATTTCTACAATAAGAACATCAAGCTTATTTTCGGCGGCAACATTGAGAATTCTGTCTTTTATTTCGTTGGTAATGTGAGGAATCACCTGAACGGTTCCACCGAGATAATCTCCCCTTCTTTCTTTTGACAACACACTTTCGTAAATCTGCCCCGATGTTGCATTATTTATTTTTGTCATATTTACATCTATAAACCTTTCGTAATGCCCCAAATCGAGATCAGTTTCGGCTCCGTCTTCGGTAACGAATACTTCGCCGTGCTGAAATGGGGACATTGTTCCGGGATCAAGATTTAGATACGGATCAAGTTTAAGAATGGATATTTTTAATCCTCTCTGTTTAAGAAGAAGGCCTATGCTTGCGGCTGCTATACCCTTTCCCAGTGCAGAAACGACTCCTCCTGTTACAAAAATGAATTTGGTGCCTGCTTTCTTTGCCATTTTATGTACTCCATATTCTTAAATTATATTATTTCTTTCAGTTCTTTCAGCTTGATAATTGCTTGAAACGGCGTAATATTATTCAGATCGATCTCATTTAATTTATCGCGTAAAGTATCATTGTCGAAACTGAATAAACTCGGTTGATCCGAAACAATTTTTCGATCCTTGTCTCTGGCGATGACCGGCTTCGAATCCGGTGTCAGTTCATTTTCCTCAAGATTTTTCAAAATAGTATATGCCCGTGTTAAAACTTTTTCCGGAATCCCGGCCAGTTTTGCCACATATATACCGTAGCTGTGATCCGCCGCGCCTTCGACTATTTTACGCATAAATATTATTTCGTCTTTGTGTTCTTTTACGCTGGCATGATAATTTTTAACTCTCGCGCAAATTCTGTCAATTTCAGTCAATTCATGGTAATGAGTTGCGAACAGGGTTCTTGACATCAATATAGGCTCGTTATGTATGTATTCGAGAATTGACCATGCGAGACTTAAGCCGTCAAAGGTAGCCGTACCCCTTCCGACCTCATCGAATATTATAAGGCTGTCGGGAGTGGCGTTATTTAATATGTTTGCCGTCTCGTTCATTTCAACGAGAAAAGTACTCTCGCCCCCGCTCAAATTGTCCGACGCTCCTACTCTGGTAAATATCTTGTCAACCATACCGATCTCTGCGCTGTCTGCGGGCACGAAACTGCCTGCCTGAGCCAGAAGAACGATAAGAGCCGTCTGCCTTAAATATGTTGATTTACCGGACATATTCGGGCCGGTTATAATAAGCATATTTTTATCTTCTGTTACTGTCAGATCGTTCGGAATGAAATCATGTCCGTATTTTAGAGTGATTTCAACAACCGGATGTCTTCCGTTCCGTATGTTCAGATCTTTTCTGCCGGTAAATTCCGGTCTTACGAAATTATTTGATTCAGCCGTAGTTGCGAATGAATTCAGGCAGTCGAGATATGCGATTACGGTTGAATTCATTTTGATGCTTTCTATAAATGCCTTAGCTTTGTTTTTTATATCTTCGAAAAGCTCGTCAACCAATTCTTCGATCTTTTCGTCGGCACTCAGAAT
>JAKLPX010000103.1 GCA_022013635.1 Candidatus Delongbacteria bacterium | reverse complement strand
GCTTTTTAATTTTAATATATTGATGTCAACGGTTTTGAAACTTACAACATCGTCAACTTCCGCTGAAATTGAATTGTCTATCGCTTTTTTTATTATTTCGGGATTGTTGTCATACCCGTAAATTGATATTCCGTCATAAATCCTAACCGCATCCAACGCTTCTTCAGCCGCTTGATTCCATATTGACTTGTTCAAAAAATTCCATTTCATAGACAAAAAATGCCTGTTAAGTCCGGGCGCAATTCTTTTTTTAATCATTGCCGCTTCGATAGGTATAGTTCCCGATCCGCAAAACGGGTCAATCAACGGATCATTTGCATTCCACCCTGAAAGCAGTACTAAACCCGCAGCAAGAGTTTCCTTAATCGGAGCTTCTCCGGTTTCTTCGCGGTAACCTCTTTTGAACAGAGGTTCGCCTGAAGTATTTAATGTAATTCCGGCAGTATCGTTATTCAATTCTATCTCAACAGGGAAGAGAGCGCCGTCCTCAATAATTTCGGTTTTATTTAATTTTAGTCTTAATCTTTCAATTATCGCTTTTTTGGTCATTGCCTGAGCTACGGGAACGGAATGGATTTTTGAGTTTTTCGAACGGCCTTTTACTAATATTCTTCCGTTATTATCAATGACATCTTCCCAAGCTATTGATTTTACGCCGTCAAAAAGCTCGTCAAAATTATTTGCAGGAAACTCTTTTAAGACTATATGTACTCTATCCGCAGTTCTCAGGAAAATATTAGACCTTGCTATCGCCGTCTCGTCAGCGTCAAAATATATCCTGCCGGTATCTGTTTTTTTTACAATATAGCCAAGTTCGGAAATTTCCCTTTTTAATACGGATTCCAGCCCGAATGTACATGTTGCAAATAAATTATATTCCATTAAATAAAATTACCGGTTTTAGATTCTATTTTAACCATGATTTCGTGAGTGCATTTCATTCCTTCGAGATGTTCCATAACCTCTTCATTAATATTAGCGGCGTACATTTCTTCGTCAGGCTCAAGTCCTATAACGATAAAAATATCCTGTCCGTCAATTTTTATTCTGAGAATGTTCTCATTATCAACCAGATTCTTTCCATGTTTGGGATGTATAACATTTCTTAACATATTTACTAAGGATTTTTCGGTAATGATCCTTTTTTCATCCCGAATTCTACCGATTTGCTTTTCGTAATTTCTTATTGCGGCTTTAATCCCATTAATAGCGAGAACACTGCAATGCATCTTGACCGGAGGTAATCCTCCAAGCTCGGTTGCGGCTTGAGTCGTTCCCATTTTTTTTACTTCGTCAATGTGTTTTCCCATGACCATCTCCGTTGCTATCGAAGCGGTAGCGATATTAGAGGCGCATCCGTAGGATTTGAATTTGATATCTTCAATTATCAGCGTTTCGGGATTGATTTTTAAAGTATAATTTACCATGTCTCCGCAAGCCGGACTCCCTTCGGTTGCCTCCGCATTCGGATTTTCTATCGTACCCAGATTTCTCGGTTTTGTGAAATGGTCTATTGTTTTATCTGTATATTTCAGAGCCATTTTTATTCCTCTTCGTTTTTGTTTTTATAGAAAGGTTTTACATTTTTATTTACAAGTTCGCTATGTTCTTCAGGAATAAACGAAGACATGCTTCTCAATATTTCCACAACTTCTTTTACATTTCTTATCACTTCGTCAATTTCCTCTTCAGTATTGAATTTTGACAGAGTAAATCTGATTGAACCGTGAGCCTGTTCGTGTTTTAGTCCGATAGCAGTCAAAACATGGGAAGGCTCCAGCGTTTTTGAAGAACAGGCGGATCCGGAAGAAACGCAAATCCCTCTTAGCGAAAGGTGCATTAAAATAGCTTCGCCTTCAATATAATGGAATGTAATGTCAACATTATGAGGAAGTCTTTTGCTAAGATTGCCGCCTTTTGAACCGTTTAAGGTTACATGATCAATTTTTAATAATCCTTCAATAAGTCTGTCTCTTAGTGAAACTAATTTTGCATTATTTTTATCAAAGTCCCTGTATGCAATCTCGGCAGATTTAGCAAAACCCATAATTGCCGGCAGGTTTTCTGTTCCGGCTCTCAAACCGAATTCATGCGAACCGCCTTCCATCAGTTTTTTCAGTCTGACGCCCTTTTTTAAGTATAGGGCTCCTATTCCTTTAGGACCGTGATTTTTATGGGCATTTATGGTCATCAAGTCTATATTTTCTTTTTTTACATCTATTTTAAGCTTACCGAAAGCCTGAGCGGCGTCGGTATGAAACAAAACACCTTTTTCTCTGCATATTTTTCCAATCTCTTCAATGTTCTGTATCGTCCCGATTTCATAATTTGCATAAATGATCGAAACCAATATCGTTGTCACCTTAAATTTGTTTTTAAAGTCTTCAATATCAAGAAATCCTTCAGTATCCACTTTAATTTGGTCAACTTTATAACCATCGTTTTTTAGTCTGTCGGCTACAGCTTTCACTGAAGAATGTTCGATTGAAGATATAATTATATGATTCCCTTTATTCTTTAAAAATCCGGCTACACCGTTTATAGCCGTATTATTAGATTCCGTCGCTCCGGAAGTAAAGATTATTTCTTCAGGTTCGGCATTGATTGAATCGGCAATGATTTTTCTGGCTGAAGACAGATGTTCGTCTGCTTCCATTCCCAAATTATGCAATGAAACAGGATTTCCGTAAGATGTTTTATAGAATTCAAGCATATATTCAAGAGTTTCATCGTCAATTCTTGTTGTGTCGCCGTTATCGAGATATATTATTTTTTTGTCCATTTCAGTTCTCCGCCGACTATTAAATTCACTAAGCAATTATAAGCATAAATCATCTTCGCGGTTATGATATTAGGCATTTACAGAAACAATCTTTCCAAGAATCCGTAATATTTGTCAATAATTAAATTTCCACAAAGCAGCGAGATCATAATACCGATCGAAAGAAAAGGTCCGAATGCCAGTCTCTGTTTGTAGAAGAAAATTCTGAATAAAGCTATGTTGTAAATATTTTTTATTGTAATTGAAGAAACATTTTTGTTCTTTGTTACATCCAGTAATTTCTTCAAGCAAATTTTACTGTCTTCAAAAAAGAAATCTTTAAAATAAACAAAGCTCAAATCCGAATAATATTTTTGTTTCAGTTCCCAATTCGATATATCTATATTCTTCTCTATAAGCTCAACAATATTCTTTTGCTCAGCTATGTATCCGTTAAACTGAAAATGCCTGTTATGTTTTAATAAAAAATTTAATTTTTCTTCTTCACCTTTAATAAAATCCAAAGCGTTTTTAATTTCCTCTGTTGAATCGAAATATGATTCTTCGAGAATGGCATTTCTATTCGAGTTGATTAGGGCGGAAAGTTCGTTAAAACCGGCATCCTTTGAATATTCGATGAGTAAATTAAAATTATCTTTCATAGAATCATACCCTATAAGATCTTCGGTTATTACTTTACGAATGTCG
>JAKLPX010000102.1 GCA_022013635.1 Candidatus Delongbacteria bacterium | reverse complement strand
TTTCGGTCAGATAATAGATATTTCCGTAGATATCGGTCTCGTCGGATTCCATCAATATCTTTCCGTCGAAATACTTCGGGTATTCGTTACTCGGCTGGAAAGTGATCTGAGTTACGGTCTCTTTGAGCAAGTCCTTCTTATATACATCAAAATTCCCCGTTCTGCCGGAAGAGAAATATATCGTATTGTCGTCTTTAATTACGATATCGGATTCTTTTGACGAAACGGTCGTAATCTGCTTGGGTTCATACTTTTTGATATCAAAGTCATAAGCTGTTGATAGAAATGTCAGAATAAATATTAATAGCTTTTTTACCATTGACCGGCTTTATAAAAAGTTATGAAGATTCGATCTTAATTTCTCAATGGAATCCTGATTATTTAGCAGTTTATCTTTTTCTTTTGTCAATATTTCTTCCGGTGCTCTCGAAACGAACTGCTCGTTGGATAGTTTTTTATTTATACCCGAATTTATCCCTTCAAGTCTCGAAATTTCTTTATCTATTTTCTCTTTTTCAGCTTCAAGATCAATTATTCCTTCAAGCGGAACGAATATCTCTGAACCAGATGCAATTGCCGTAGCTGCGAGTTTAGGTTTTTCTGCGTTCGGATCGAAAATTATATCTTCAACTTTAGCCAGAAATTTTATAACTGACTCGAACTGTGTTAATCTGGTATCTTCGCTTTTTATGACTATATTTACAGTTTTTGAAGGAACTATATAATTTTCAGCTCTGATATTTCTGATCTTTCCGATGATCTCTTTTACCGTTTCCATCAATTCTTCCGCTTCCTGATCTATCAACGATTTATCAGCTTCGGGAATGCTTGAAAGCATTATTGATTCATCTTCTTTTCTCTCTTCAAGATTCATCCAAAGCTCTTCTGTAATAAACGGCATGAACGGATGCAGCAACCTTAAGGCAATATCGAAATTATAGAAAGCATTTTCAAGAACCGATTTCCTTTCGGCTTCATTTTCCGATTGAAATCTTGACTTTGCCATTTCAATATACCAGTCGCATAGATCATTCCACAAAAATTCATAAATTGCTTTTAATGCCTCGTTAAGCTGGAATGTCTTAACTTTTTCTTCAACTATCGCGAGTGTATGATTAAGTCTCGAATTTATCCATTTATCTTCAATTATTTCTGTATGACATGCCTGTTTTATATTCGGATTCTTTTCCTTGTTCATCATTAGAAATCTTGCGGCGTTCCATATCTTGTTGGCAAAACTTCTTCCTATTTCACATTTATTTGTTGAAAAAAGAATATCGTTTCCTACCGGTGTAACCCTTATCATAGTAAATCTGAGTGCATCGGCTCCGTATTCTCTTATAACATCCAAAGGATCAGGTGAATTACCGAGTGATTTGGACATTTTTATACCTTGCTCATCTCTTACCATACCGGTAAAGTAAACATCATAGAAAGGTATTTCATTTTTATATTCCATTCCCGCAACTATCATTCTTGCCACCCAAAGAAAGATAATATCGGGGCCTGTTATAAGAATGTTTGTCGGATAAAAATAATCCTGCTCTTCTTTAGTTCTGAAAACCGCGTAAGGCCAAAGCCAGCTTGAAGCCCATGTGTCGAGAACATCTTCATCCTGGCGAATATGGTCAGATGAACCGCATTTTACGCACTTTTCAGGCTTTGAAGAATCACACATCTTTACAGATTCACAACCCGCGTTTGAGCAATAATAAGTTGGTATTCTGTGTCCCCACCATAGCTGGCGGGATAAACACCAGTCCTGAATATTGTTCAGCCAGTGATTATAAGTCTTTATCCATTTTTCAGGATGCAATTTAATTGTGCCGTTATTAACAACTTCAATAGCAGGTTTTACAAGCTCGGACATTTTTAAATACCATTGTTCGGACATAAGATATTCTATAGGTTCTTTTCCTCTCTGACTTATGCTCAACTGATGAATATGCTCTTCGATCTTGTCAACAAGTCCGAGTTCTTTTAACTCTTCAACTACTTTTTTTCTTGCCGCAAATCTGTCAAGACCTCTGAATCCTTCTGGAACATTGTCGTTCAAGGTTGCATTCAGGTTCATGACATTGATTACCTGAAGCCCGTGTCTCTGACCTACCAAGTTATCATTCGGGTCATGTCCGGGAGTGATCTTTACTGCACCCGTTCCCTTTTCCGGATCGGCATGATTATCCGCTATGATCGGGATCTCTCTTCCTACCAGAGGCAGAATTGCAGTCTTTCCGATGAGATGATTTAATTTCTCATTCTCCGGATGGATTGCAACGGCAGTATCGCCGAACATGGTTTCCGGTCTTGTTGTAGCTACAATTACAAACTCGCTTGAATCCTTTATCGGATATTTAAAATACCATAAATGACCTTTTTTTTCTACGAATTCAACTTCCTCGTCAGAAATAACCGACATTGAACCGGGACACCAGTTAACAAGCCTGTATCCTTTATAAATCAATCCTTTTTTATATAGATCAACGAAAGTATCAATAACGACTTTGTAATAATCGTCGTCCATAGTGAATCTTTCCCTATCCCAGTCACATGCGCAGCCTAATTTCTTCAATTGATCAATTATAATTCCGCCGTATTTTTCCTTCCACTCTTTTGCTTTATCTAAAAATGCTTCCCTGCCCAGATCCTTTTTATCAATTCCCTGATCCTTGAGCATAGCGGTAACTTTTGATTCAGTTGCGATAGAAGCATGATCCGTTCCCGGAACCCAGCATGTTTCAAATCCTTTCAGCTTATACCATCTGATAAAAACATCCTGCAGAGTATTATTTAAAACATGACCTATGGTCAGCATCCCCGTCACATTCGGTGGCGGTATAACTATCGTATAAGGTTTTTTGTCTTTATTAACTTCGGCTTTAAAATAGCCTTTCTTGAGCCAATTTGAATAAATTCTGTCTTCAATCAGCGTCGGGTCGTAGGTTTTAGATATTTCGTTCATCTCATCTGTTTCCGTATTATTTCACTTTTACACTCTAATCGTTTTATCGGACATGTCCGTTATAATGTCCGTTATTTCAAGTGTCATCATCTATATTTTTACCAATATATCGGACAATTACATCGGAGTGTCCGTTATTCTTTCAAGAAATATTTTGTTCCTTTCTTCTCGCCTTCTCTTTCAAGAACACCTTCATCGACAAGGCTATTTAATGCTCTCGAAGCTGTTTTTGTTGAACCACCATACTTTTGTACATAGTCACCGCTAGAAATTTTACCATTTGTTCTAATAAATTCAATTATCATATCCTTTGATACTTCAAGCTTAGATTCTGCTTTCTTCCACAATATTACTTTCAAATATGGCTCATCATATTCAATAACAGGTTTATTAACGCCCATTAAATCTGCACATTCGTGTAATTCCTCCATACCTATATTTCGTTTCTCAATGAACTTCATTTGATAAAAAACATTGGCAATCTTTGGGTTCACACTGAAAGTAGGTGCAGAATAATTTTTCATCTTTTCAATAGCAAC
>JAKLPX010000101.1 GCA_022013635.1 Candidatus Delongbacteria bacterium | reverse complement strand
AATTCATATTTAGCAGAACTGTCTGATAAAAGTTTCCTATAAGCGGTTATTGCGACCATTGCGGCATTGTCTGTGCAATATTTTGGATGCGGATAATGGAACTTAATATGCTTTTTCTTTGAATTCTCAGCCAATTTTTCCCGTAAAACCGAATTTGCAGACACACCTCCGGCAAGAAGAACCGTTCCGATTTTATATATTTTTACGGCTTTAAAAAGCTTGTTAATTAATGAATCAGTTACCGAGTCGAGAAATGAAGCGGCGATATTTTCGATATTGGTTTTTATAAATTCTTTATCATGTTTTTCGATATAATACTTAAGCGATGTCTTTAAGCCGCTGAAACTGAAATCCAGGCTGTTAGGCATCCCTCTGGGAAACTTTTCAAAATTATTATCGCCTTTTTTTGCAAGTTCGTCTAATATCTTTCCGCCCGGGAATCCCAAGCCGAGCATTTTTGATACTTTATCAATGCATTCGCCTGCCGCATCGTCTCTCGTTTTACCGATAAGTTCATATTTTCCAATTTCCGGGACATAAATCAACTCGGTATGACCTCCCGAAACGATCAGAACTATAAACGGATATTCGATTTCAGGATTATCAATAAAATTGGCAAAAATATGAGCTTCAATATGATTGACCGGTACAAGAGGTTTTGAAAGCGAAAACGCCAAACCTTTCGCAAAATTCACTCCCACAAGTAAAGGTCCGACAAGCCCCGGTCCGAAAGTAACGCCTATAGCATCAATATCCGTTAATTTAATATCTGCGTCAGTGAGTGCCTTATCAAGAACAGACGGGAAATTTTTTATATGCGCTCTGGAGGCAATTTCAGGAATTACGCCCCCGAAAGCTATATGTTCAAGCTGAGTGTTTGTGGCAACCGATAAAATATCACCGTCTCTTAAAACAGCTACAGAAGTGTCGTCGCAGGATGATTCTATTCCTAAAATTATCATAAATCGCCTTACAAAGAAATTATATCATGAATTTTCCATCTGAAATCGTCATCGAGAATTGTATAGAAAATATCCTTAACAGTAAATTTCAGGTCTGTTTCTTTCATAAAACCTTCAAGTTGTTTTTGCGCTTTGAGAGCAGATTCTTCGGTTGCAAATGTTCCTATGGAAACATGGGGAATGAAAGGTTCTAAATTAAGTCCCTGAATATTTTCGGGACAGATTGATGCCAGTTTCTCATTCATTTCAAAAAGCTCTTTTGAATAAGACGGCGCAATGTAAAGGAAGAACGGATCTTTAAAAAAGCCCGTTTTGGTAAATTCAACATTAAAAGGTTTGAAAAGTCTTGCCGCCCTGACTGTATTCTTCCTATATTTAATCCACATTTCTCTCGAAATATATGGTGGATACATAAGTGTAAGATGAGGTTTCGGCATTTTGAAATACTCTCTGAACTGGCTTTGCCATGAATAAATCCTTCTCGTTATATCATCCGGAAGGAATATGAAAATACCGCCGTCTCCGGGTTTTGATGCTTCCACCAATTATCCTTTCATGAAATTCCGGAATGTAATTTAAGAAATAATTTGATATTTAGTAATTAAAAAATTATAATTAGCAGTATGATATCAGTCAAGACGGAAAAGCGATGAGAAAAATTATTAAATATGAAACGAAGCAACTGTTAAGGGATAAAAAAACAATTTTTTTTGTTTTCATACTGCCGTTAATAATATTTCCGTTAATTAACGGTTTGTTATCTAAGATAATAACTTCGAGAGTGGAAGAAATAACCGAAGAAAAGGTTCAAATCGTATCGCAGAAAGACCAGTTTCTTAACGAAATTTTTGAAAAATTCAGGGGCGACAGCGTATTTACCATCGTATATTGCGTAAATGTTGATAATACAGATTCTCTGTTGAAATTATATCCGGCAGTGGTGACAACCGAATACAGCGATTCGCTCAAATTAAATTTAATAATCGTAACTTATTCGGCAAAAAAGGACAAAGAAAGCATTCAGGCGGGAAATCTGATTAAAAAACTCAGGAAAATTAGAGACTGTATTGTCGAAGAAAGGTTCAGGGAGATCGGAATCGAAGATTATTTTAAGAAATCCGCCATTATAATAAAAAATATTGCGACCAGAACTGAAAAGACAAACTCTGAAAACGCTAATTTATTGCCTGTCACAATCATAATGATACTTCTGCTCGGAACTTTTATGATCTCGAATTATATCATTTTGGGCGAAAAGGATAACAACACATTGGAATCGCTTCTGTCGTCGGGCATAAAAAGAGAGCATATTATTTACGGTAAGATGAGCATGGTTTTTCTTACCGGGCTAATCATGTCGGTTCTTGAATTGATCTCATTTTTTTTATACGTAAAATTTTCCGGCGCGATGAATTTCAACATTTCCCTAAATGCCGAACAAATATATTCCTTTATATTTGTCGTGGTAACAGTTTCGGTACTTGTGTCTTCAATTTCGGTATTTATTTCGTGTAAATTAAAATCGTCAATATCTGGACAATTGGTATTTTTACCGCTGATGTTATTATATTTAGTGCTGTCTCTTTTGGGAACTTTCGAAGGAGTCGTTATACAAAAAGGACTGCTTTTGCTTCCTGTAATTAATTCCGCCGGTATAATAAAAGCCGTCATAAAAGACCAATATTTATTTTCCGAAGTTGTAATAGTAGCGGTTTCAAATCTATTTTATTCTCTTTTAATCGTAAAAAGTGCTTCTGATTATCTGAACGGCGAAGATATATTAAATAAAAATTCAGATCTTGATTTTGTTAGAAAAGGTTTCTCTAAAGGCTCAATATTCACGATATATGCTCTTCTTACAGTAGCTTATATGCTGATAGGAGGGTATCTTCAGGAGAAAGACATTGTAACCGGACTGGTATATTCCCAAATTCTTATT
>JAKLPX010000100.1 GCA_022013635.1 Candidatus Delongbacteria bacterium | reverse complement strand
GCCGATGCCTCCACCGATTCCTCCGTCGCCTAAATTTTTCATAGTCCTCAACGGACAGCAGGACGGTCCCTATGACACATCCGTTTTAAAAAATATGACAATCCAGAAAATGATAGATCAAGATACGCTTGTATGGCGTGAAGGAATGACGAACTGGACTCCGGCTAAAGATGTTCCGGAATTTAACGGAATATTTGCAGGAACACCTCCGCCGATTCCGGGTGCGTAATGGAAGATTATGACGATAAAAATACACAAAGCAGTACTTTTTCATGTACAAGCTGCGGCGCTGATCTTAAGTATAAACCCGGCACCATTAATCTTAAGTGCGACTACTGTGGCGCAGAGAATGATATTCCCCAGATAGATGCCGCGATAGAGGAACTTGATTTCAATACATACCTTGATGATAAATCAAAAACCTCGGAACAGCTTTCGGTACATATCGTAAAATGTGAGGACTGCGGTGCGTCTTCCACATTAGACCCGAAAATAAAGTCAGCTTCATGTCCGTACTGCGCTACGCCTCTGATAATAAGCTCCGCCCATGATGAAGTCATGCTCCAACCAAAATCGTTACTGCCTTTCAAGCTTGAAAGAAAGGATGCTCAGAGCGAATTCAGAAAATGGGTTATAAAATTATGGTTCGCGCCTTCGGATCTGAAAAAGGCGAGTTTGGATTTCGATCATTTTAAAGGCATTTACATCCCCTACTGGACTTACGATTCCGATACAAGCTCATCTTATACCGGACAGAGAGGGATATATTACTATATAACCGAAACTTATACGACTACCGTAAACGGCAAACAAGTAACTAAAACCAGACAGGTAAGAAAAACAAGATGGTATTTCGTTTCAGGTCGCGTTGCCAGATTCTTTGACGATGTCTTAACTGCCGCTTCTAAATCACTGCCCGTTAAATATATATATGCTTTAGAACCGTGGGATCTCGAAAGTCTCGTACCGTTTGACGAAAAATATTTAAGCGGATTTATAACCGAAAAATATCAGATAGATCTGAAAGAAGGTTTTGAAATAGCGAAAAATATTATGGCTGTTGTCATCAGAAATGACATCAGAGGAGACATCGGCGGCAATGAACAGAGGATATTTCAGGTCGGCACAAGCTATAAAGACATTACATTCAAACACATTCTTCTGCCTGTATATGTCAGCGCATACAGATATAAAAATAAGCTTTTCAGATTTCTCGTAAATGCCCGAACCGGCGAAGTTCAGGGTGAAAGACCTGTAAGCTGGCTGAAAATTACATTTGCCGCAATTGTGGTTTTAGCTATAGGAATTACTATTTATTATTTTGCAAATACTCAATGAAAGATATTGACTTTAGTCCACGCTTATCTTAAATTAATTAAATAACGAGAAGCGTATAAATGGTTTAATTAAAGAAAGGAGAATTTTATGACAGTCAACGAAACGGAAAAAGTAAAACCGATAATTGACAAATGCGAAGAGAAAATGGTAAAAGCAATTGAGCACATTGCGCATGAATACGAAAGAGTTAAAGCCGGAAAAGCGAATCTTCATACGCTTGATTCTGTCAAAGTGGAATCTTACGGCGCTTTAGTTCCATTGAATCAGGTAGCCAATATTGCCATACCCGAACCAAGAATGATTATCATCACTCCATGGGATAAAAGCCAGATAAAAAATATCGAAAAAGGTATTATTAACGCTAATTTAGGATTTAATCCTTCTAGCGACGGCAATGTAGTAAGAATCCAGATACCTGCACTGACTGAAGAAACCAGAAAAGATTTGGTAAAAAATGTTAAGAAAGA
The DNA here is from genome assembly GCA_022013635.1 of Candidatus Delongbacteria bacterium. Taxonomy (GTDB): domain Bacteria; phylum UBA4055; class UBA4055; order UBA4055; family UBA4055; genus JAKLPX01. The sequence continues at coordinate 6,626 of JAKLPX010000100.1, read as the reverse complement.
AAGCGAGAACACAAAGATTACTATCAGAAACAGCAGAAAGGACGCTAATTCCGAACTGGATAAATTAACAAAAAAGGGCGTAAGCGAAGACAGGAGGGATGTCGAAAAAGAACATGTTCAGAAAATAACGGATAAATTTATAAAAGAAGTTGATGCGTTGACGATAGCTAAAGAGAAGGAAATAATGACGATTTGATTCATTGAAATTGCCATGGTAAATATTTTCAGACCATTTTATAGCGGAGCGAAATGAAGGAATTTAAAATACAAATTATAGAAAAGGTAACCGGCGCTTATCCTTCGATAAAAGAAGTTTTAGGCGTCGAAACTTTTGAAAATCCGAAAAATTCCGATTTCGGAGACATTGCTCTCCCCTGCTTTAAATTTGCGGGAATATTGAAAATGCCGCCCGTTAAGATCGCTGAAAATTTTTCATTGCTGTTTACCGGAGACAAAAATTTTGAAAAGATTGTGAATATTAACGGCTATCTAAATTTTAAATTCAACAGAGAAGAATATATAAGGCTTTTGTGCGGGGAATTCCGGGACGGCAATATTTTTAACAAGCTGAAAACAATCGGAAACAATAAAACTATCGTAATTGATTATTCTCATCCGAACATAGCAAAAAACATGGGCATTCACAACTTGAGATCCACCATAATCGGGCAGTCAATATACAATATTCATAAATTTTTAGGTTATAATTCCATAGGAGTAAATCATCTCGGAGACTGGGGAACTCAGTTCGGCAAACTTATGTGGGCGCTAGAGGAATGGTCTTCTTTTGAAGAGGTTGAAGAGAAAGGGATTTTATTTTTAAATGATATTTATGTAAGATTCCATAGCGAAGCCGAAAAAGACCCCTGCCTGGAAGAATCTGCAAGAATCTGGTTTAAAAAACTTGAAAACAACGACCATACAGCGATAAAATGGTGGAAATTATTTATTAAAGTTTCAATGGATGCTTATGATAAAATTTATGAAAGATTAAATGTTAAATTCGACTATATAACCGGCGAATCGTTTTATATCCGATACCTTGACGAAACAATTAAAAAACTTGAAGAAAAAAATCTTACCGAAATAAGCGAAGGGGCATTGGTAGTTAAATTTGACGAAAATGAAAATATGCCGCCGTGTTTATTAAGAAAATCTGACGGCGCGACATTATATGCGACCCGCGACATTTCCGCAGCTATGTACAGGCTTACGAAGTTCAAGCCGTATAAAGTTATTTATGTTACGGATATAGCTCAGGAACTCCATTTTAATCAGGTTTTTAAAGTTATTGAAATGTACGATCCCTGCTCGAAAGGTAAATTTAAGCATGTAAAGTTCGGAAGATTAAGCTTCTCAGATATGCAGATGTCAACAAGAAAGGGAAATATCGTTCCGTTAAACGAAGTTTTGGACAAGGCAAGAGATAAGGCAATTGAAATCATAAAAGAAAGGAACGCTGTTATATCCGATAAAGCTGAAACTGCCGATAAGATCGGGATAGGAGCCGTAATATTTAACGACTTGTCCGTATCAAGAATTAAAAACATAGAATTCGATTGGGATAAAACACTCTCATTTGAAGGAGAAACGGGACCTCATATTCAATACTCCTTCGTCAGGATTTTGAATATACTTGAAAAAATTGAGCATTTTGAAACAAACATAGATTATTCTTTGATCACAGATGAATATTCTTATGATTTACTCCGTACGATAGAGCAATTTGAGAATAAAATAATTCAATCATGCGAAGAAAACGAACCGTCAGTAATTGCGAATTATTTACTGGATCTGTCAAAAACTTTCAACAGATTCTATCAAAACAATAGAGTTGTCGGAGTCGAAAACGATTTACAAAATTCGAGAGCATTTCTTATAAAAATTCTTCAGTCGGTTTATGCGAAATGTATGGATTTGCTGGGAATACCGATAATTGATAAAATGTAGGGATTTATTGTGGAAACCGAAGATATAAAAAATGTTGACAACAAGTATAAGGTAATCAGAAAGCTGGGCAAAGGCGGATCAAGCACAGTTTACCTTGTCGAGGACTATAACGGAAATATGCTTGCCTTAAAGCTGTTGAACAGACATTCCACCCAAAAGAAAATTCAGAGATTGAAGAACGAATTCAGATTAATGTGCGCCTTAAATCATAAAAATATAGCTAAAGTATATGATTTCGGATATGACCCGGACATCGGTAATTATTATTTTACTCTTGAATACATACCGGATGGAAATTACATCACATTCAATCAGCTGTATAATTCCAAAGAAATGAAGCTTGAATCCTTCTATCAATTACTAAGCGGGCTGAGTTATCTACATTCCAATAATTTCATACATTATGATATTTCGCCCAATAATGTTTTAGTAAAAAAGGAATTCGACAGTTTTACGGTTAAGATTACGGATTTCGGTCTTACGACTCAGTTCGACACGCCGAATTTCAATTATGCCGGAACCTTGAACTATATGTCTCCGGAAATGATTAAGGGGCTCAACACCATAGACTCGCGGAGCGATTTATTTTCTGCAGGACTGGTTCTCGTAAATCTACTGAACAGCGAGTTCGTTTATACTCCTTCCTCTACTATTCACGAATTTTTCGATAAAAGATTGAAATTCGACGAAAACATCATTCACGAGAAAATAAATAAAATCGAAGAACACGATTTCAAAGTATTCCTGAGAAAACTTCTTGATGTAGAGCCGTTATCGCGCTATAAATCCGCGAACGAAGCAATTGAGGCAATGAATCATATTTTCAACAAGGAATTCGATATAATTGCGTCTTATGATACTAAATCTACTTTTTCCGACACTACAATATTCAGAGAAAACGAGTACAAAACCATTTTATCTGTTTTTAATTCTTCAAAGGAAAAAATGGGTAAACGAAGCTATATTGTCGTTTCGGGTGAATCCGGCTCCGGCAAAAAGAAACTTACGGACGAGTTTAAGATTCATTGTCAATTGACAAATCATGATTTTTACAAGATTAATTTTTTGGAAAAACCGGAAAGCAGTAATCTTGAACCTATGAAAAATTTTATTTTATCCATAGGTAAAATAATCAGAAACGGAGAACCGAATACATCATTGATTGACAAACTTTTTTACGATACTGAAGATATCAAACCTTCAGAATTTGAAAATAAATCTCAGACGGTAAAAACCTTTATAAATGATGTATCGCCGGGCAATATGCTTATCATAGCCATCAACAATATTGAGTACGCCGACAAATATTCGCTGAATTTCATCAATTTTATCTTAATAAATTTTTATAAGGAGCTGAATTTATTTTTAATAATAACAGTTAATCCGAGAAAAATTAAAAACAACAGAAAAGTTCTTCACAGTATTCTTAATGCCCCTAATGAAGAAAGGACAACGATCCTTGTTCCAAATCTGAATCTGGAACAAATAAAGAAAATTGTCAACACTTACTTCTATAATTTGAAGGATGTGCCTGAATTTTTCTATTCAAAACTTCAGAATGTAACCGGAAACAGTATTCGGAGACTTATTGATATTCTGAAGATATTGTACGCGAATAATATTATAATCAGAACCTACAGCGGATATTCATATCAGGCTTCGCCAAAATTCGAATCTCTTCTAAGCGATTTCATAAAGAACGAAATAGATTTCAATCCGGCTGATTTATCAGTGGAAGAATTAGCCGTTCTGAAAACACTCTCCATATCGTTAGTACCGCTTACCTATGAAGATATTTCGCATATTACAGACCTTGGCAGCGGAACAGTGAGAGACACTATTGACAAATTGTACGAAGATTATTTCATTAAAACGCTCGGCGATAATCCGTGTCATTTCTCGATTACGGAAGATATTTTAAAGAGAATGGTAGTTAAAGCCTCAAGCGAAGATGAAATTAAATATTACCATAGAAGGATTTCAACTCTCGTTTTGAAAGACATCCATCAGATAGACACGACCCGCAGGCTATATAGGTTCATTCATAATCTTGCCGGTCACAGCAACATGAACTTAGACCTGGCGGAAAAAATAGAAGTAGTAAAGAACGGTCTTCTGAAAACAAGAGATATTTCCAACCTGATCGAGCTATATCAGACTCTGATTTATAAGGTCGCCATTCGCGATAAGGTAAAGCTCAAATTACTATACGAAGTGATATACCTGATATTCAGGCATCTTGTTCCGGAGACCAATCAGCATTTTATTGAGGAATACCAAAGCGTACTTTCAAAGTATAACGATCCTTCGTCTTTCAGCTTCGAGACAGATACTGTTAATTTGATTAGTCTGAACTTCGCGGAAAACTTTGATTCCTGCACAGAAATTATTGAAAGAAATAAGATTTATCTTGAAGACAAGAGCAGAAGACAGGTTATGATGGATATGATGATTTATGTAATGCATCAGTCTTATAACCATAAAGGCGAATATCAGTATCTCGACGAATTGTTAGATTATACCTCCAATATTCCGGCGTTAAAAACTATTTTTCAATATTTATCCATGTACGACCTCTACAACCGCAAAGCCGAATTTTATAAAGACTACCAAAAAAAATACGAACAGCTTTTACTGGACTCTTTTAATAAATTAAAAAAATCCGACGACAAAGTATATGCGGCCAGAGCTTATCTTGTAATGTGTTTCTTTTATGAGAAAATGGATTATTCTGAAGAAATCGAAAGATTCTTCCAGAAAACATTTGAATTCTGCCATGAAAACAGATTTCCGGTCTTCATCTTTTTTACCAGAGACGCGTATTCAAAGTATCTTGAAAAACACAATATGCTTAGAAAAGCAGTTGATGAAGCCAATAAAGCTTTTGTTTTCGATGTCAACTACAGCTTCCTGTTCAGCATAATAAGCCTTATTGAACACAGGTCGCTGATCAGAATCAAACTTGAAGATCCAATTCAGGAAATAATCAACGATCTGGTCATGCTCATCAATATTGAAACCGGAATAAAAAGCAGTATCGGCAAAGTTTATCAGAATATCGTTACTCTTTATCATGAAGCCGGTAAATTCAACGACATGATGGAATATCTTACTTCATATATTATCTCTATGAACAATCACAAGAGAGGGGAAAATATCGAAAGTTTGTCATTCTACATCCGCTCTTTTTTAAAAAATTACTCAATCAACGAGATATTTAATTATACAAGGCAGTATTTTGCGGAAATGGGTGTAACCGAAGACAGATTTCTTGACCTGATCTATTCCATCAGGGAAGAAATGCAGAGCGCAACAGAAATCAAGTCGGACGAATTGTCAAACGAACTGCTGATTGATGTAATAAATAAGGTTACGGACGGCAAGTCCGTAGATTTCGACGGCATTTACCGGTTAATGGAAAATTATGACAATAATGCTCCGCTTTTCAACAGAGCAAACCTGTTTTTGTCACTTCATTACAATAAGGATTATACGAATACTGTGAGTGTGCTTCTTCAGGATGTTATATTTCTGTACGGAAAAGGTTATTCTAACACCGCGCAGAAATATGCAACGGCTATAGCGAAATATTTTTTCTATATAAAACAAGACAACAATACATTCCTTTCGTTTACCAAATTATCTCTGAAAATTAACGGAGAAATTTTCGCTAATTCGCCTGTAAATATTAAAAACAGCATTATGAAAGATCCTGATATCAAATTGTTGAAAGATATTATAAATAATTTAAAAATGCGTTTTAATAAATAATGGCACGGGAAATCAATACCATAGTAATCCACTGCAGCGCAACCGAATTCGGAAATAAATCGCTTTTCAAAAGATGGCATAAAAAACGCGGCTGGGAAGATGTCGGCTATCACTTTATTATTACAAACGCTTATCCTCTCAAGAAATACTGGGATAAAAAGACTCCCGACTTCAAAGCTGACGGTCATATTGAGAATGGTCGCCATGTAGAAGTTGCCGGAGCTCATGTCAGGCTTCATAATGATAATTCTATCGGCATCTGTCTCGTGGGCGACAGAACTTTTACTTCCAAACAGTTTGAATCGCTTAAAAAGCTTATCAAAAAAATTACTTCTGAATATAAGATTAAATCTATCCGTGGCCACTACGAATTCGATACTGCAAAAGAGCAGGGGAAAACCTGCCCGAACATTGACATGGACTGGCTGAGGAAATTACTGGCCTGATCTGTTATTATTTGGAGCCATATTCTTGTAATAATTTTATCATTTCAGGATTGTTTTTCATTTTTCTGGCCACGGTTAAAACATCCACACCTTTATAATTTTTTTGATTAATATCAGCCCCGTTTTGTAACAAATATCTTACAAGTTCAATATGCTCCAAACCTACAGCTTTAAAAAGAGGTGACATACCGAGATTATTAAATTCATTGATCTGATTTGTATTTGCAATTAAATATTTTATTTCTTCCATATTTACACTATCGATCGTTATTGCCTGTAAAAGTGCAGTATTTCCATAGCTGTCTTTAGCATTTATATCCGCAACTTTATCTTTAAGCATTTTTATAATAGCATTATTTTTATTTTGTAACGCGAACATTAATGGGGTTTGGTCATTCAGCGTTGAAATGACATTTACATCGGCATTATTTTCAATCAAGAGTTTTACCGCATCAGCTT
>JAKLPX010000099.1 GCA_022013635.1 Candidatus Delongbacteria bacterium | reverse complement strand
GAGTTGATTTAAATATGTTTTAAATAAATGAGGGAAAAATCCCTCATTTTTATTTCTTGTTTAAAACTTTATTCAAAGTTATATTTGCGTATTATGGAAAAAGAGATAATTGGAAGAAAATTTGGAATCGGAAATGTTAAAAACATTAAAATTATGTACAATCATCGCAATGATGCTCATGCTCTTCGGTTGCGGTAACAGCGATAAAAATCAAGCTGACTCAAAGATTAAAGAAAAATCAAATCAGATCATGGATAAAGTCAGGTCCAAAGCCGATCCTATGGTTTTCGTTCAGGGCGGCATATTTCAGATGGGAAGCAATGAAAATGATGAAGAAAAACCTATTCATGGCGTTACGGTCGGCAGTTTCTATATAAGTAAATATGAAGTTACGCTCCTAGACTGGTATGATTATTTGAAGGATTTAGAGAAGAAAGATTTCGAAAAAGCGAAGCTTTATACAAATGAAAATGTAAAATACGATAAAGATGGTAATCTTCAAATATTTTCATCAATAACAGCCGATGACAGAAACTGTCCGATGCATTCTTTAACTTGGTACGATGCGGTTGATTACTGCAACTGGATAAGCGAGAAGAATGGGTTGGAAAATTGCTATACGGTAAGCGGAGAAAAAGTTGAATGCAATTTCCAGGCTGATGGTTACAGATTACCGACTGAAGCCGAATGGGAATATGCCGCAAGAGGAGGAAATAGTAGCAAGGGATACGAATACAGCGGTAGTAATAGTGTCGGAGATGTTGCTTGGTACTCAAGTAATTCTGGAAGTAAGACTCACCCTGTCGGCACAAAGCAACCTAACGAACTTGGCTTATACGATATGAGCGGCAATGTTTGGGAATGGTGCTGGGATTTGTACGGCGAAAATTATTATAAAGAAAGTGCGCAGGAAAATCCATTAGGTTCACAAAGCGGCTCTTACCGTGTCATCCGCGGCAGCAGCTGGCTTGGCAAAATCAGGTACTGTTGTGTCTCTTGCCGTCTTTCCCATTTCCCGGACAGCAGAGCCTACTTCATTGGTTTCCGCGTTGTTTGCCTTCCATAGTTGAATATTTTATTTCTTGTTTAAAACTTTAATCAAAGCTATATTATAAAGTTGTTAGAATAAGAATCAATTAAGGCTGAAATTATGGAAAAAGAGATAATAGAAAGACTGAAGGATATATATTTTTTTATGCAGTACGGTAAACTTATGCCGGGGATGATCCATAATATCAACGGTAAAATTACGGTGCTGGATTCAAAGATTATATTATCCGCCATGAAAATACAGATGAAGATCAAGAAGCTTCAGGCAAAGAAAGAAGAAATGAGCGAGGACGAGTTCAATTCAAAAATAACCGAGCATGAAGATATGCTGAAAATAATCGAACAGTTTAAAGCTCCGATGTTGGAACTGAATCATTTCATGAAAAATCTGAACGATAAGATTTTCAACGAAAATAGTCAGGGAATTCAGATGATAGATATAAACGGAACGATCAAATCGTTTGGCGAATATTTTAAAATCTATAAAAGATTCAAGCACGATTCCGTTGTCGAGTATGAACTTGAAGGTAATCCTTTTATCAAGATGGAATATAAGGATATTTACAATATTCTGTATGTCGTTACGAGGAATGCAGTTGATTCGACGATAAATTCAGGTAAAGAAAATAAAATAGTTTTCAAGACGGAAAATCATAACGATTTTGTAGTTTTATCAATTTCAGCTAACGGAGCGAATATTTTAGATGAATCAAAACTTTTTGAGCCTTTATATACTACAAAGAAAGGATTTTTAGATTCTGAACAGGATGATAATATTCCTAACGGTGAAGGGCTGGACCTTTATTTTTTAAAGCTGTCACTGGAAAAATATGCAGGCTATGATTATTCTTTGAAAAATGTCGAAGACGGTACAGAATTCAAGATAAAATTACTTAAGAAATAATATTTAGAGTTAATGAAAAACATTAGGAAAAAAATATTCAAGGGATTCTTATATCTGACCGCTCTGATAATTATTTTCCTCGGTTCAATATTTTTAATGCTTCAGTATTTCTTTCCGTCGTCGTTTCTGATCTCAAAAATCGAATCATATTTAAAAGATAATTATAATCTCGGGCTTAAGATCGAGCGGCTTGATTTCAGTCTTTTTAAAGGCGTTACGGTCGAAAAATTCACTTTTACAGATAATGACATGCCTGATTCACTTTTCAGCATGGAATCATTTAATCTTAAATACGATCTGTGGCCGCTTCTTGATAAAAAACTTGTTGTAAAAACGATGGTTCTTGAGCATCCGAAGATCACTGTCGTGAAAGATGTAAACGGCAGGTTCAATTTCGACGGAATAATAGAGAAATTCGCGGGAAAAAAGGATGAGGCAAAGGATGAGAAGAAACCTGTAGAAGAAAAGCCTGTTTCGGACAGCACTGCACCGCAGTTCATAATAGATCTCAGGAATTTCGAAGTAAATGATATTGATGTGAGCTACGAAGACAGATCGTCAGAGAACCCGATGTCCGCAAAGCTTCCGCTTTACAGTTTGAAAATCAGCGATGTGAATTTCAGGGATATGGATAATCTGAAAGCTGATGTTATGATCTCGACCGCAGAGAAGAATGAACTGTCTTTCAGAGACAAACAAAACAGCGTAAAATTTTTACAGGACCTGAATATCACTGTAAAAGCAAAGAACGAAAATATTACCATCGGTTTCTCGCACAAGATGAAAGATTTGAAGCTTTTCAGCCCGGCTGTAAATCTTGAGGGAATAGGCGACATCGGTGTTGATCTGACCGCATATTATAATTTGAAAAGCGATTCTCTTGAAATAAGATCATTCGGATTTTATCTTGACGATATGCTTAAAACAAAGCTGAAAGGTTCTGTAACAGGATTGACAACCCAGCAGGTCGCTGTGATCGAGATATCGGAAGTATCCGCAGATGTAGGCAAGATAGTCGAACTTGTTTCATCAAAAGGGCTTGCCGATCTTCAAGGCGTAAACATCAAGAATTCATTTTTTGATCTGAAAAATGTTAAGATAAAGCATATTGTTGCGGAAAATCTTACAGATGTGTCCGGCAGTATGGATTTTTCAGTCGTTGATCTGTCGTACATGCAAAAAGATATTTCGGCGGCCATAAAATATCTCATGGTCAACAGCGTATTTGCTTTGGTTATTAAGGACAATAAACTTCTGTCCAGCTCTGTCGATCTTGAAATGGAGCTCGAAAGCATAAACGCAAATGTATCAGGCAAGAAATATTCCACCGGAAGGCAGAGTCTCACGGCAAACCCTATACTAAAAAGTGATTTTATGCCTGAAAGCGTAAATCTGGATTATGAAATATCAGATATAGCCGAAGGAAATATCGGTATCACCGTTGACGCAGCTTTCGATGTGTCGGATCTTTCAGTCTCGGCGCTAATAAAAAACACAAAAGCTGATATAACATTCAAAGCGGAAAGACTTCATCCGCACATTCTTGAATCGACAGCTCCTGAAAACCTTTTCGTAACTATAGACGAAAAGCTGAATTATGCAGGCGGAATTGTAGAGAATACGGTGAATATTTCAACCGAGTTCAAATGCGACACCGCATCGGTTTATTCGGCAGCGGACGGTAGGGAAATATCTGCGCATCTGAAAGCCGATATCAGCGGACATCCGAAGGAGAGATATAAGCTTATTGAACTGACAGCAAAGATAAACGATATGTTATCTGCGGATTTGAAGGATATTTCAGCAGACCTGAAAACTATGGCTGTCAGCGTCGGAAAATTTGAAGCATTCGCAGATCTGGATCAGCTTCTCGAAGTAGGGAAAGCAACAGGGATCCCTCAAATTCAGAACACGAAATTATATAACGGGTATGTAAATATATCGGCAGACGGAAGCGGTAATGTCACAAAGCAGGAATCGACTTCCGAACTCAGGCTGAGCCTAAACATAGATTCACTTTATCATGACGATATCGCGATCAAAAAGGGTGTGAAAGTCAATCAGACGGTCAATCTTTTAACAAAGGATGTTTCACTCATCGGTGATATCGCGGTCAACTCAGCTGATTATGCGGGAATGCTGAAAGATATGGGTATCGAAGGCAATATCAGGGCGGAGAACAACATCAGGTATGCGGAATCAGGCGAGATCAGAATTTTAAAGCTCAGCATGGCAGTTCCATCGCTTGAAACAGAGTTCAATGTAAAAGGAACGGCGGATATCAAAGACAGCGTGGACATGTTCGATCTTGAACTATCACATAAAATAGGCTTAGAAGAAAATTATTCCTTCGTCAAAGGCATAGGCAATATAAAAGGTGTCATCTCCGGCGTAACAAAGCTGAAAGGCAATCCGAAAACGGCTTCAGTCGAGCATACTGAATCGCTTAAGGATATCGGACTTCTTCTGGAGCTTGACAGTCTCGGTAACAAAGTAAAGATCATTAACCTTAACGCCGAAATTCCTTTTAACGCAAAGCTGGATATTGAAGCCATGAAGCTCTTAGGTATCAAAAAATTCGACATATCCGACGATTTTAATTTCCTTGAATACAGTACGAAGAGGGATTATTATAAACTTAACGGTGTGCCGGTATCGAATTTCAGGATAGACACAATAGCCGTTGCGCATAAAATGTTCAACAATAATATCAAAAATATTGATCTCGACATATATTTCGACGACAATAAATTCTGCCTGAACAGGTTCTATTATGAGCTGTTCGACGGTAACGCAGCCGGATATCTAAGGCTGGATGTAAAGCAGGGTGGAATGGATGGTATAGTCAACAGGGCGGATCTCGACATGGGAATAACAATGACCGGATTGAACACTTATTATCTCAACAGGGCCAAAACAAAAAGAAGCCCGTCAACCGAAATGAATGTCATCATGAAGCTAAAATCAAAAGGGCTCGACATAATAAACGAGCCTGACCTGAACGGTGAGATAAATGTCTCAAAAATATCAGGCGACGATGCCCAATACCTACTTGAATTCCTAAACAAAAATTCAGGCGATCAAACGGCAGGAATGGTCAAGAATATGCTAAACGCTTTCCCCGGCATCAAGGTCGATCTCTTCTCATTCACCATCAAAAATAATTTCTTATATACCCTGATAAAGCTCAAAAAACCGTGGTATCTCGTCTATTTCCCGCTTTCGGAACAGATATCACTTTCCAAACAGTCTCTAAAGTTTTATCTTGATAAGTATGTAAAGGACGATCTGTAAATTTACTTTAAGAGGGAACTATGTATAGAATAGGAATAGGATATGATGTACACAAGCTGGTAGAAGGCAGAAAGTGCATAATCGGCGGGATCGAAATTCCTTATGAAAAAGGACTCCTCGGCCACTCCGACGCGGATGTACTGCTTCACGCCATAATGGACGCCATACTCGGAGCTTTAGCTTTGGGCGACATCGGCAAACATTTCCCCGACAACGACGGAACTTACAAGAACATCGACAGCAAAGTCTTACTCGCAAAAGTTTACGAACTCATCAGAGCCGAAGGCTATGAAATAAGCAACATTGACTCCACTGTCATCTGCGAACAACCCAAGCTCAAAGATCACATTGACCAGATGCGTGCTGTAATCGCAGAAACACTCCAAACCGACATCAAGAATATCTCCGTCAAAGCCACCACCACCGAAAAACTCGGATTCGAAGGCAGAGGCGAAGGCATCAGTGCTGAGGCTGTCGTCATGCTGATGAGTGGGGTGAGGGAGAAATAATTATAGGAAAAATCAATGGTTTTAGTTATATTCAATTATTGTTAAAAAGCTAAAAATAGGATTCAAATGAAAACAATTCATAAAATAATTAACGGTGATAGCAGAAATATGATTGAACTACCTGATAATTCTGTTCATTTGGTCATTACTTCACCGCCTTATTGGCAACTGAAAGATTATGGTACAGATGATCAAATTGGATTTCACGATAGTTACGAAAATTACATCAATAACTTAAATTTAGTATGGAAAGAATGTTACCGT
>JAKLPX010000098.1 GCA_022013635.1 Candidatus Delongbacteria bacterium | reverse complement strand
TTTTTATCGCGCTTTTAATTTAGTATTACAGTGATTAGGTTAGGAGATGAGCGTTAATATAGAAATTTAATATAAACTATCACGGAGGAAAAATGAGAGCATATCACGCCAAAGATGTTAGAAATATCGCGATCGTAGGGCATAACTCGGTCGGAAAAACGATATTGGCTGAGGGCATAGCTTTCTACACAGGTAAGATTACCCGTATGGGCAGCATTGTTGACGGAACAACACTGTCCGACTATTCCGTCAATGAAATAGAGAAGAAATATTCCATAAGGTCTTCTTTGATTGCGATTGACAATAAAGATGTTAAATATAACATTATTGACTGCCCCGGATACGCTGATTTTATAGGCGAGACTTACGGAGCCGTCAAAGTAGCCGATTCCGTTTTGGTTACGGTTTCTGCCGCAAGCACCCAGGGTACTGAAGTCGGAACAGAAATGGGCTTCGAAATTTCCCATCACTCAAAAAAACCTACTGCATTTTTTATAAATAAATGCGATTATGAAAACGCCGATTACGACAAAGTTATTCAGGATCTTCAGAAAACTTTCTCGTCGTCTGTAACAGAAGTTCAGTTCCCGATCGGCAAAGGTGAAACATTTCACGGAATAGTAGATATTTTCGATATGAAAATGTACTGCATGGAAAATGGAAAACCTGTAGCTAAAGAAATACCGGCAGAGGCGAAATCGAAAGCTGAAGAGATCAAAACAGCGCTTGTTGAAAATATAGCAGGTTCGGACGAAGTGCTGATGGAGAAATATTTTGAAGCCGGCGAACTGACTCCTGATGAATTCAATAACGGTTTCAAAAAAGCTTTTAGTGAAGGCTCAATATTTCCGGTATTCTGCGGTAGCGCGATAAAAGGCATAGGAATTCATTCTTTAATGGATAAATTCGATACCATTTTCCTTTCCCCTACCGATGTAAAAACTGTTGCTGTTGAAAAAGGCAATGAAATTGAGATATCCACGGACGAAACAAAACCATTCAGCGCATTCGTATTTAAAACAGTGGCTGAAGCTCATGTCGGAGATTTAACATTTTTCAAAGTTCTTACAGGCAAACTTACTCCCGGAACAGATTTGAAAAATGGAGAAAAAGTCGAAAGAGTCGGACAGATAAATATTGTTATGGGAAAAACCAGACATGAAATACCTGAAATCTGTGCCGGTGATATCGGAACCGTAGTTAAATTGAAATACACTAAAACGAACGATACCATTACGGATAAATCTCTGAACTATACTATCAAACCGATGGATATTCCTAAACCTTTAATGTGGGAAGCTGTCCGAACGAGAGATAAAAAAGACGACGCTAAAATAGGTCAGGCATTATTATCGTTATCAAACGAAGACCCGACATTCGGCTATTCGATTGATCCTGAACTTCATCAGACGATTATACATGGTCAGGGAACGAAGCATATCGAGACTATGATTGAAAAGCTGAAAGAAAGATTCAGCATTGAAATAGATGTCATCGAACCGAGAGTACCTTATAGAGAAACTATAACCGGAAAAGCAGAAGGGTCGTATCGTCATAAAAAACAATCAGGCGGTAAAGGACAGTTCGGAGAAGTACACATGAAAGTCCGTCCTAAAGGCAGAGGTGAGGGTTATAATTTTGTTAATTCGATCACAGGCGGATCTATTCCGGCCAGATTCATACCTGCAGTTGAAAAAGGAGTAAATGAAACTTTGGTTGTCGGCGTTATTTCAGGATCCTTGGTAGTTGACCTTGAAGCGGAACTATTTTACGGTAAATTCCATGATGTTGACTCTTCCGAAATGGCATTCAAAATCGCATCAAGAATGTGTTTCAAAGATCTTTTTAAAAAAGCAAATCCGATACTTCTTGAGCCTATATACACAATAACAGTATCTGTTCCCGAAGAATATACAGGCGATGTTATGGGTGATATCTCTTCAAAAAGAGGAAGACCCGAAGGTATGGAATCTAAAGGCGGAAAACAGTTTATTACTGCTAAAGTTCCGTTGAGTGAATTATATAGATATGCTACTACTTTAAAAACAATGACGCAGGGAAAAGGTTCGTTCGAACTTGATTTTGATCATTACGAAGTTGTTCCTTACGAAGTACAGCAGAAGATCGTTGAAAAATATGAAGCGTCTAAAGGTCACGAAGAGGAAGAATAGAATGAATATACAGATGGTTGACATGCGTAAGCAGTACGATGAGATCAGATCAAGACTTGAACCTAAAGTTTTGGAAGTTCTCTCAAGCGGATATTATGTCGGCGGACCGGAATTGAAAGCTTTTGAAGAAAAAGCAGCATCTTATATCGGTGTTAAACATGCCATAGGCTGCGCAAACGGTACAGACGCCCTTCAGATATCTATGATGGCAATAGGGATCGAGCCCGGAGATGAAATAATCACTACTCCATTCACATTCATAGCCACAGCAGAAACTATAAGAATATTGGGCGCGAAATCAGTATTTGTTGACATCGAAGCAGATACATACAATATTGATCCTGCTAAAATTGAAGCCGCGATTACCAAAAAAACAAAAGCCATAATCCCCGTGCATCTTTACGGACAAGCCGCAGACATGGATAAGATCAACGCCATAGCCAAAAAGCATAATCTTATCGTAATAGAAGACAACGCTCAGGGATTCGGTGCAAAATATAAAAATAAAATGCTCGGGTCGCTTTCCGATATAGCAACAGTAAGCTTCTATCCTGCCAAAAACCTCGGTGCGGCCGGAGACGGCGGACTCATGCTCACAGACTGCGACGATCTCGCAATCAAAGTCAGAATGATCGCCAATCACGGGCAGAACGAAAGATATAAACATCAGGTTGTCGGAGTAAATTCCAGACTTGATGCAATACAGGCAGTAATCCTGAACATAAAACTGGACTACCTTGACGGCTGGAATAAAAAAAGAAGAGATGCCGCTTCAAGATACAAAGCCAATCTCAAAAATATCGCCGTAATACCTTTCGAACATACCGACAATTATCATATTTATCATCAGTTCTCAATTCAGGTTGTAGGAAGGGACGAGCTTCAGAAATTTCTTACAGAAAATAAAATTCCGAGTGCTGTCCATTACCCTATTCCATTGCATTTACAACATGCTTTCAAAGACCTCGGACAAGGTATAGGCTCTTTCCCGATATCGGAAAAAGTTGCCGATGGAATTATCTCACTACCAATGCATCCGCATCTCGCTCACGATGAAATAGATTTCATCTCGAATAAGATTAACGAGTTCTATAAATAGAAGAAAATGTCTTCAAGCATAAAAGGTAAAAAGTAACTTGAAACTTTTATGGGCTCTATATAGAGATTGAAATTGAGAAGCTAATGTTAAGAGATAAGAATAGATTCGTAAGATTTAATTAAGTTTTATGTAAAGGAGACGGAATCATGAAGTTCAAAAAGCTTGAGATCATTCTGGCAATATTACTTATCAGTAATGTTTTTTCCCAACTGGTTTCTCCAAAAATAAATATTATGCGTCAGCAAATATCAGGAGTTAACGCGCAAAAGATCATACCATCCGCCGATAAACTAATAATAAGGAACAATTGATCTATTGCTGAAATCGAAATATCAGATAAAATAAACATTTCCACTGAAAAATTTGTATCTGATAATCTGAATAATCTTGGGTTATCCGGTGAATCTCAACTAAAAAAGATTAGAGAGAATACTGATAAACTCGGCATGGTTCACAAGAGATATAAACAGTATTTTAAAGATTACGAGATTCTCGTTGCTGAATATATTTTTCATGAACAGGGGGGATATTTAGTTCGGGCAAATGGAACTTTAATACCTGATCTGAATGTAAAAACGGGTATAATTATATCAAAAACAGAAGCGTTAAATATAGCGCTGAATAAAGTAAATGCCGACGAATATATGTGGCAGACTAATGAAATAAACACTGATCAATATTATCCCACTTCGAAGTTAGTGATCAGTTCAAAAGAATATTCCTTAAAAAAAGAAGACATGCGTTTAGTCTATCAGATTGATATTTATGCTAAAAGACCAGTCGCCAGATATAATGTTGAAATTGATGCAAATACAGGTGAAGTAATTAATTTCTTCAATAAGATACATACTGCAGATGTAAGCGGCAGTGGGGTTTCATTGTATAACGGAACTGTATCTATGACCGTTGATTCTCTTTCTATTTCGTCTACAGATTAAAAGAAATATCAAGAGGCGATGGGATAGAAACTTATAATATGCAGAATGGTACAATTTATAGTTCTTCTATTGATTTTACTGACAGTGATACATTTTTTGAAACAGACGGAGCAGCTGTCAATGCTCATTGGGGCACTGAGAGAACTTATGACTATTATTTGGATGTACATGGCAGAAACAGTTATGACGATAACGGGGCTGCATTAAAATCTTATGTTCACTATGATTTGAATTTTTTTAACGCTTTTTGGGATGGCTATGTTATGACTTATGGCGATGGTGACGGATATACTGCTACCGCATTGGTAAGCCTTGATATTGTCGGGCATGAAATAACGCACGCTGTCACAGAAAGAACTGCAGGTCTTATTTACTCTTATGAATCGGGTGCTGTAAACGAATCTTTTAGTGATATTTTCGGGCAGTCAATAGAATTTCATAATAATGACTCGACCGCCAGCTGGAATTTGGGGGATGAAATATATTTAGACGGTGTTAGTATGGTCCGTTCTATGAACGATCCGAATTCACAAGGTGATCCTGATACTTACCTGGGAATAAATTGGGAGTCTGGTTCATCTGATAACGGTGGTGTGCATACGAACAGCGGAGTACAGAATTATTGGTATTATCTGCTTGTGGACGGCGGGACCGGAACAAATGATAATAGTTATAATTACAATGTCTCCGGAATCGGATTAGAAAGCGCAGAACAGATTGCGTATAGAAATTTGAGCGTATATTTAACACCCGGTTCACAATATATTGATGCCAGGGCGGGTTCTGAGCAAGCCGCAATTGATTTGTTTGGCGCAGGATCAGATGAATATTATTCCGTTGTTGAAGCATGGAATGCCGTTGGAGTTCCTTCCGCTACACCACAACTTAATGTAGTGCAAACTTCTTTGGACTTTGGTTCTTATGTGGTCGGCTACACTGACAGTCTTATAGTAGAAATACAAAATATCGGAACAGGAATATTAAATATTGATACGGTTTATACTACATCAGATCAATTTACGGTAAATAATACAAACATTGCAATAACTACTAATTCTTCTTATAAGCTTGCCGTTAGTTTTTGCCCGGATTCTATAGTAGCATTTACTGATACTTTGTTTGTAAAGTATGGTATAGATACACAAGCGGTTGCATTGCACGGATTGGGACAAGACGAACCAGAAATAGATGTCAACCCCACATATTTTTCATTTACATTAAATGAAGGCGATTCTACAACCTGTTTTTTTTCGGTTACAAATACAGGTAATGGAGATCTATATTTTCAAATAATTCCCAGCTCCATTGTGGAAGCCGTTTCCCTGTTCAATCAAAGATCCAAAGCAAATTATCAAAAAAAATCAGCTAAAAGTATTGACGGGAATTTGAGTATTTTAGAAAGTTCCTTTTATGCGCAAACCTACATGAATCCTAATAAAAGTGCTTATGGAAGAGGAGATGTTCTTGTTATAGGTTCTGAAAGTGATACCATGTATTTTGCGGATATAAAAAACTATCTGATAGATTCAGGAGAATTCTCCTCTGTAACAATATTTAATGCAATTTCAGCAACTCCTACGGTAGAAGAGATGCAGGTTTTTGACGCTGTTCTTGTGTATAGCTGGTATTCATTTTATAATCAGGATTCTTTAGGTGATAATTTAGCTGATTTTGTAGATAATAACGGAAATTTATTAGTAGCATTTGGAGCAAATATAATAGGTGGATATCAGATCGGCGGACGGTTCGATACCGGCAACTATTGGTTGATTGAACCGGGAAATTACTCAGGCGGGTCAGAAATAAATCTTGGAACAGTTTATAATGCAAGTCATCCTATAATGAACGGAATCTCCGATATTTCAGCATATTCGAGCTTGACGAGTAGTAGTGTTAACGCAGATGCGGAAGTGCTGGCTGATTTAGATAACGGCTATCCGCTGATTGCCGTAAAAGATACTGGAAGTAAAAGAGTTGATTTAACAATTATGGTCAAAACTTTGGCATCTACTGACTGGGGAATAGATACCGGAACTGATGCTGATGAAATGATTATAAATGCCGTCAAATGGATGGTTGTGGGATCGGATTGGATTTCCGTTGATGTTCAGGAAGATACATTAAGCACATCACAGTCTGTTACTGTAAATGCAAAAATAAAAGCGGGAAATCTGCTTGGCGGAGATTATACAAGTTATCTAACTGTTCTTTCAAACGATTTGGACGAAAGCGAAGTTCAGATAGATTTTGATCTGACGGTTGTCGGAGTACCGAATATCAGCGTGCAAGACTCTGTTGATTTTAACACGATTTTTACGGGAGTAACAGCCAGCCGGGCATTAACAATCAACAATACAGGTTCTGATCAAATAAATGTAAGCTCAGTTGATTTCAGTATAACGGAGTTTTCTATAGACACGACCGCATTTTCGGTACCGCCCAAAAGTTCAGTTGAAAGGACATTAACCTTCAATTCGTCGTCAGTCGGTACATTCACAACAACTATGACTGTTAACAGTAATGATCCTGATGAACCCGCCATATCTGTGATATTGAGAGCGGAAGCAGTTGATCCTCCTATTATCGGTATCAATCCTAGTTTCTTTGACATCACACTGAACAGCGGAGATTCCACTGTTCAAACCCTGACTAT
>JAKLPX010000097.1 GCA_022013635.1 Candidatus Delongbacteria bacterium | reverse complement strand
CGAAGCCCTATCGGATTACACTTTTGACCCAAAAAGTCCTCCTATTCTTTTGTCGCCACTTTTACTTTAATGTAAATGTGACTGGTTCGTTTTCTGATTCTTGTTGCTCTACCTTGAGCACGAGGTTTAAATCTTTTCATGGTAGGTCCTTCGTCGGCGTACATAGTATCAATAAAAACGCTGTCGGTATCAATTGTCGTTTCTCTGTTATTTTCAATTAAATTAGCAACGGCTGATTTAAGTGTTTTTTGTATTGACTTAGCCGCGAAATTAGGAGTAAAATTAAGAATGTTAATTGCTGTTTCCACATCTTTGTCCTTAACCAACTCCATTACCAGTCTTACTTTATTTGCCGGATAACCTACCCATTTTGCTTTTGCATACGCTTCCATCGTTCCCTCTTATTTTTTCTTTGAGGCTTTTTCTGATTTTTTTTCAGGATGACCTCTGAATACTCTTGTCAAAGAAAATTCACCAAATTTATGACCAACATGATTTTCCGTGATATAAACAGGTATGAATTGTTTCCCGTTGTAAACGGCGACCGTGTGTCCTATGAAATCAGGAACTATCGTCGATCTTCTTGACCAAGTCTTTATAACACTTTTTTGCTTAATTTTATTCATCTTAACCACTTTGTTTAAAAGATGGTCATCGACAAAAGGTCCTTTTTTTACTGATCTTGGCATTCAACAAACCCCGTTATTTTGTTTTTCTTCTCTTGATTATGTACTTGTCGGAAGGTTTGTTTTTCTTCCTTGTTTTGTAACCTTTTGCATATACGCCCCAAGGAGATACAGGTTGTCTTCCACCGCAAGTTCTTCCCTCGCCGCCGCCGTGAGGATGGTCAACCGGATTCATCGCGCATCCCCTTACTGTAGGTCTAACTCCAAGCCATCTTTTTCTTCCGGCCTTACCATGATTTTGATTAAAATGGTCAATATTTCCGATTTGTCCAAGAGTTGCATAGCAATTCTGATGAACCAATCTCACTTCACCAGAAGGCATCTTCAAGTGACAATAATTACCATCCTTCGCCATCAAAACAGCATAAGTTCCGGCCGATCTGACTATTTGACCGCCTTTACCGATTTTTAATTCGATATTGTGAACCATTTGTCCTGCAGGAATAGACTTTAAAGGCAAAGCATTACCTGGCCTTATGT
The DNA here is from genome assembly GCA_022013635.1 of Candidatus Delongbacteria bacterium. Lineage (GTDB taxonomy): Bacteria > UBA4055 > UBA4055 > UBA4055 > UBA4055 > JAKLPX01. The sequence continues at coordinate 3,861 of JAKLPX010000097.1, read as the reverse complement.
CAACATTTTCTCCAGAAACAACAGTATCACCAACTTTTAGTCCGTTGGGAGCTAAAATATATCTTTTTTCTCCATCGACATAAAATAACAAAGCCAATCTAGCAGTTCTGTTAGGATCATATTCTATTGCCGCAATTTTTGCGGGAATATTATATTTATCTCTTTTAAAGTCGATTACTCTTAAAGCTTGTTTATGTCCACCACCTATATGACGAGTAGTGATTCTTCCAATATTATTTCTTCCGCCGGTCTTCTTTTTGTTTTCCAGCAAAGATTTTTCCGGTTTTGATTTAGTGATTTCAGTGAAATCGGGTATCATCATGAATCTTCTGCTCGGCGTATATGGTTTAAATTTTCTCACTGGCATTTTAACTCCAAATCTACTACATTTTCAGATATCAACTTCTTTTAAGCCTGATCATAAATATCAAGTTTATCGCCTTTCGCTAAAGTAACGATAGCTTTCTTGAAATCGCTTTTTTTGCCAAAGAATCTTCCGACTCTTGCTTTTCTTCCCTCATAATTCACGGTATTAATTTCTTTAACTGATACTCGGAATCTGCTTTCAATTTCTTTTTTAATTTCGATTTTGTTGGCATGTACATCTACTAAAAAAGTGTATTGATTGTTTTTCTCTTGGAGTCTGCTTGTTTTTTCCGTGATTAAAGGTCTTTTTAATATCATCTTCATTATCCGTTCACCCTATCAATAGTTTGTAAAGCGCCTTTCTGTATTATCAGACAATCCGCATTCATTATTTCGTAAGTAGAAACGGTGTCCGCCAGCTGAATATTCGTATTCTTTATGTTTCTGATAGATTTTAGTAAATTTACCGTGTTTTCGTATTTGGCATCTTCATCTAAATAACTGTAGGTGTCAACCAAAACTAAAACTTTTTTACCCAAAACCTCCATACCTGACAGTACATTTACGAATTTTGTCGTTTTAGGAGCTTCAAAAACAAAATTATCAATGAGATATATTTTATCATTCAATGCTTTGTCTGAATACGCTGACTTTCTTGCAAGAAGTTTTTGCTTTTTATTCATTTTCATTGTATAGTCTCTTGGTGAAGGACCGAATGTTTTTCCACCGCCGACTAGTACCGGAGACTTTCTGTCTCCTCTTCTTGCGCCGCCCGTCCCTTTTTGTCTGAACAATTTCTTATTACTGAAAGCCAACTCTGACCTTCCTTTGGCTTTTGCAGTTCCCTGCCTTTGATTAGCCAAATAAACTTTTACGGACTGATGAATTAGATGAAAATTCGGTTCGATGCCAAAAACTTCATTGTTTAACTCAACTTCGACAGAGGTCTTTTTTCCTTCTATGTCATAAACTGACAGCTTCATCATGCCTCCATCTTTCTTATTTTTAGTATTCCGTTCTTTGCACCTGGAAGAGAACCCTTAATGAAAATTATGTTTTTTTCGGGAATTACTTTTAAAATCTCGACATTTTTAATCGTAACCTTGTCGCTTCCCATTCTTCCTGCCATCTTTTTTCCTTTCCAAACTCTTGAAGGCCAAGTACATTGACCGATTGATCCGGATCCTCTTTTTGACTCATGAGTACCATGAGATTTCCCTTGAAGCTTCATACCCCATCTCTTTACAGGCCCTTGAAAACCCTTACCTTTCGAAATTCCGGCCACTAGCAAGTTGTCGCCTTCGTGAAACATTGCGGCATTCACTTCCGTACCTACTGAGATCTTGCCTGCTCCTTCAAAACGGAACTCTCTTAAGTGTTTTTGCACCTCGACTCCGGCTTTTTTAAAATGTCCGGTAAGTGGTTTGTTTACCCTCGATTCTTTTTGGTTTTCAAAACCAATCTGAATGGCTTCATATTTATCTTTTTCGATAGTTTTAACCTGAACAACCTTGCAGGGTCCGGCTTGTACTATAGTTACGGGGAACTCTCTACCCGCAGGTCCGAAAAAGCTTGCCATTCCTAATTTTTTGCCTAAAATGACATCCATTTACACGCCTTTTTTTACACTACTTTAACTTCGATGCTGACACCAGCGGGAAGCTCTAATTTTGTCAACGCTTCCATGGTTTCTGTTTTTGAGTTTAATATTTCAACCAATCTTTTGTATATTCTCTTTTCGAATTGCTCTCTTGATTTTTTATTAACATGAGGAGAACGCAAAACGGTATATATAGTTTTTTTTGTCGGCAAAGGTACAGGACCGGATATAATCGCTCCTGTTTCTCTTGCCTTTTTAATAATCTTTTCGGTTGAAATGTCAATCAAATGATAATCATAAGATTTTAATTTGATCTTTATTTTTTGCGAAGCCATCTTTACCTCTCAAGTTATCAAACTTCTATTCGATTATTTGCGCTACCGCGCCGGCTCCAATCGTTCTTCCGCCTTCTCTGATAGCGAATCTTAAACCGAGTTCCATTGCCACCGGATAAATAAGAGTAACATTTATCTCTGTATTATCGCCTGGCATGATCATTTCGACACCTTCATTTAATGTGATCGAACCGGTAACATCTGTTGTTCTGAAAAAAAATTGCGGTCTGTAATTGTTGAAGAACGGCTTGTGCCTTCCGCCTTCCTTTTCGGTAAGAACATAAACCTCAGCTTTGAATTTAGTATGAGGAGTAACGCTTCCCGGTTTTATTACAACCATGCCTCTTTCAATATCTTTCTTATCAACACCTCTCAGTAACAGTCCAACATTGTCGCCCGCTTCGCCCTGATCAAGAATTTTTCTGAACATCTCAACGCCGGTACAAACTGATTTTTTCTTTCCTGCGGTAAGTCCGATGATTTCAACCTCTTCGCCGACCTTTACCATACCTCTTTCGATTCTGCCTGTGGCAACTGTACCCCTTCCTGTAATTGAGAAAACATCTTCAACCGGCAACAAAAACGGTTTTTCGTTATCTCTTTTAGGGGTCGGAATGTAGCTGTCAACCGCTTCCATCAGCTCAAGAATACATTTTGTCATTTCAGGATTATCCGGATGCTCCATAGCGTTCAGCGCAGATCCTTTAATGAAAGGTACATCGCTTGGAAATTTGTAAAGTTCAAGCAATTCCCTTACTTCCAATTCTACAAGATCAAGAATTTCAGGGTCGTCAACCATATCAACTTTGTTCATGAACACTACAAGATGCGGGACATTTACTTGTCTTGCCAGAAGAATATGCTCTCTTGTCTGAGGCATTGGTCCGTCTGCCGCAGAAACTACGAGAATAGCTCCGTCCATCTGAGCGGCTCCGGTAACCATGTTTTTAACATAGTCGGCGTGCCCCGGACAGTCAACATGAGCATAGTGCCTGTTTATCGTTTCGTACTCGATATGAGCGGTATTGATTGTAATACCTCTTTCTTTTTCTTCCGGAGCTTTGTCAATCTCGTCGAAAGCAACGATTTTTGCTCCGGTAATTTTGTTTAGAACCAAAGTAATAGCCGCAGTCAATGTAGTTTTTCCATGGTCAACATGCCCGATGGTTCCGATATTAACATGCGGTTTGGTTCTTGCAAATTTTTCCTTAGCCATTTTTAAATACCTCCGTTTATAAGCTTTAAATATATCTTAGTTATTATACACATAACCGAACTTCTTTAATGTTGTTTTTGTTTCTTCTTCCGTCATGGGAACAAATTCTTTGAATTCCATTGACGATGTGGCTCTTCCTTGTGATAAATTCCTTAATCTGTTGGTGTATCCGAACATTTCCGATAAAGGAACGGTCGCTCTAATAATCTGATATTCGTGCTTTAATTCAAGATCGTCAACCTTACCTCTTCTCGCGTTTATATCTCCCGTTAAACTTCCTACATAAGGAAGCGGAGTGTGAATTTCAACTTTCATTACCGGCTCCAATAGGATTGTACCAACTT
>JAKLPX010000096.1 GCA_022013635.1 Candidatus Delongbacteria bacterium | reverse complement strand
GCTACGGCAGAAATCGAGTGGATCGTTCAAGTGATAGAACATCGCCACGCTGAAAATGAGCCGCGGCTTCGGCAGACCCAGCTTGCGATACACCTCTGCGTTGAACCGGGCATGGATATGCCGATAATCCGGGGCCGAAACCGATTGCGCCACACCGGCAGCGGCATCGATGTTCACACGGGCGCGTACCGGTTGTCGGATCAGGCTCAACAATGTGCCATCGTTTCCACCGATATCGAGAACCACATCGTCGCTGCTTAGCGAAATTACTCGTTTGGCGTCATCGACTACATCCTGCAGGATCTGCTTCATCGTTGCCGTTGAGCTACTTTCGTAAGGGTAATGATCAAAAACGTACTGCAAATCGTACACGTTGGCGAGTTGAACCAGTCCGCAACTTTCGTCGGTGCACCGTGTGAGGTTGAGACTCGAGGCCGTTAGCTCGCTCATAACCGGACTCTTATCGGAGACAAAAATGGCGCTTGGATACTGGTCATCAATGATCACGATGTCATCTGCGAGAGGCGCGCCGCAAGAAATACAAGACACCCGCTTTTTTTGAATTACCGTTTTTTCCATCCTACTCCCTCCTACCTCCGCTGATTCCCGAAGTAATGTAGTTTACAATCAAACTAAAGTTACGAAAAGGGCAGCAAAAACCACTGCCATGAAAAAGTCACTATCAAACGCCTCCAAGAAATCTGTATCGATATCCGTAATGAAACAAGCGCCTACAATATTTTAGATCCAGACAGGAAATTGATATATCAACCATATTGCCCAGATGAATCATACGCAAATACTTAGCCGAACACCGATGACTATCAATAACATATAAAATACTACAAGATATGAATTATTAAGGCACAGACAATAGGTCTAAAAATTCTGTCAGTGTGGGGTGCGAATTGTCGGCCATTTTATCCTTATGGTGCTGTTTTGCAAAGTCTGTATTATATAAATCATCAATATTATTAAAATAATATATCCCTTCGTAATTCTTAAGGCCGTCCATGAAGGGGATTCCAAAAATGTCGAGGCTGATAGGAATCTTGTTTGGAAAAAATGAAGCCCACCAAAGAACAGATGAAACTTCACCTACAATAATTTTGCTCTTCAATATCCATTTTTGTGCATTTTCATTCGGCCTTAATAAAGACAAATCAGGATGATTTTGCTTAACCTTGTCTTGAATATTATGCCAAAGAAAATCATCCGCTTGTGCTGGATGAAGCTTCCAACATATTTGATAATTAGGAAATATCGATTTCAATACATTAATTACCTCATTCCAGTTTGATGATATCAGGGCCACAATCTCTTCGTTGGGTATTTTATGCTTTTTTTGATAAACATCAACGTGTCCGTATGATGGCAAAATAAGAATGATATCGCTTTCCTCAAAATTATACAAAATACTATTAAGCTCATTTCCAACAGATTGAATAGGATGTTTAATTTGCTGAATACCATTATCTGAACCAAACACCTTGCCCGTTATTTCTCTATCTGAATCACTATATAGAAGATAATAATCAAACTGGTCATTCCAATATTGTTTTAACGTGGTAAAATCTGCCGGATTTAATGGTGGAGAAAAAAACTTTCCGATAAATATTAAAGGCAATAAATAATAGTTTAAAATCAAGGACAACCGGCTTCTTACTGTAAACCAAAAGCTAGCCCAACTATAAGGAAGATTGTATTTATTTACAATTAAGTTAACATTAAATGTAACAATTGATTCAACTTCTCTTTCCCAGTCTATAGAGCTCATGCCGGTAAGATAACTAATGCAGATACACCTGCTTGCATTTTTCTTTCCCCAATAATATAAATACATCATCGAAACATAAACAGGATCATGATGAAAAATTAATACGGGGTTATACTCCGATACTATCCACTTAACTTTAGTAGAATAGAATCTATGTCGATTTAAAATATCCACCTTAGGTATGTAAAAAACTTTTAATACGCTGGCAAGTTCAATCATTCTTATAAAATCTAAATCGTCAGCAAACTCTTTATCTACCAACATTATAATATTATACCTCTTGGAGAGCTCCCAAAGGTAATATACGCCGCCAGTCCAAAACAGGTGGCGTGAACCAGGAGCTAAAATTATATTTTGCATTCCAACATCCATTTCTTTTCCTCATTCCCGTTCTGTTGCATAAATCCCGATATCTTTTCGATTGTACGCAATTAAGTAAGGTGTTTCCACTTTCCCGCCGTACAGTTTGTCCATTACCCTTTTATTATCAGTGTCCTTATGGTTCAATGTAACGGCATAAACACTTTCTTAAGATAAATAAGTTCTTTTTTAGAAAAAACCCCAAGAGCAAGGATTACTACAGAATAGATGAATATTCCTATAATGATCTGACTTAGGAGAAGTATTATTTGATAAGCTGCTATATCTGCCAACTTCATCTTGATAAACATCAAAACCAGAATCATAATTATAGAAGCCAATATCGATCTCAGGATGTTTTTATAATTCCAATCTATCTTCCACATTGGACTTGCAACCCGATATGTGTAAAGGAATACAACAAGATAACTTACCATTGTTGTCACAGCCGCAACAGCCACATTTCTAAAAAAATATAGAAAGATTAAATTTAGAAGCACATTAAGAATTGCCGCTGCAGCACTCACTTTAAACATAACCTTTGTTTTCATCTGCACAAAAAATACATTATTAAGTATTGTAGTTAATCCATAAAAGAGTATCCCCAGAGCTACAATAGGTGTCACGAGTACCGCTTTTGATGCCACCTCAGCATTGGCAAACAGGGTTAGCAACGGCTCGCTTAATACATAGCTGCCGGCAACAAAGGGAATCGCAATAAGCAAAAAGCCTTTCAGGGTATAATTGAGCATTGTTTGTGCTTCACCTTCTCTGCCATTGTCTACAGCCCTGGAAAGCAGGGGCGGCAAGACAACTCCTGATACCCTCGGGAAAAACATGATCAATGATCCCAGCGTGTAGGCCGGGTTATAATAACCCACCGCGGTGACTGATATAAAAGCAGCTATAAGATATCGATCACTGCCGCTTAAAATAAAATCAACTAAATAGGTGAGCACCAAAGGGAAGCCGAGTTTTAAATCTTCGGCAAGCTGCCTTATTTTATAAAAACATGGCCGCAGTCCGATCTCGCCCAGCATTTTAATAGACAGCGGTATAGAAATAAAAAACATGACCATGACTTCCGAGGCAAGCAACAGATTTACTGTCAGTTTCAGTTTCAATGACAGTATAAGAAGAACCGCTCCAATAAATGCATAAGGATGAACAACTGTCGAGTAGTTGAAATATGCCATCCTATTTGTGTACCGAAAATAATCAGTGGACTGACTCCATATCATCATGGCTAACAGGTAGAGTGGAACCAGCCATATTGCTAATCTAAAGTCATGCAGATGCCTTTCTATCAAAGGATTAAAAGATAATGCAAGTAAAGACAGCCCAACAATAACCGCTACCTGAAAAAGAAACTGCGGATAGAACAACAGTTGTCTGGCACTCTTTTCCACAGACGATGGAAGGAAACGTTTGCATCTAAACCCGGCCCCAAACGAGGAAATGCCGAACAAAAAGCCAAGCGTAGCAATAACCAGCGTATATCCCCCATAAACTGTAATTCCGACAGATTTAATCAAAATCGGCAGGAGGATAATGCCTTTAAGGTAAATCAGGATATGTCCGGAAAGGACAAGCGCATTATCTTTGATGAATGATCTGAAGTATGATTGGGACATTAAGAAATGTTTTTCACCTCAACATTGATGGTTACGTAAAAAGTCAAACTCAGCGAATCTGTCATTTCGACCGCAGGGAGAAATCTTATATTTACAAGGTGTTACATTGAAAAGATTTCTCGTTTCACTCGGAATGACAAGCTGTTGGGACTTTTTACGAATGCATCAGCATGAATTGTAAGAATTTTTAACTTCTTGAGATGCTTACCACAATCATATCGCATTTCCCAATTGCGGCAAGTTGTTTTTCATAGGCGGCGTGCAACCCGGGGGAATCAAAATACAGGTAAATCATGTTTGGCGAAACCCTCTGAAGTTGCTATCTAAATCAATATAGAGATTTTTCATCTGTTGGTTATATGAAATCATCTTTTTTTTGAAATAATTTTCAATTAATACCCGGTTTGCTTCGAACAAACTTCGAT
>JAKLPX010000095.1 GCA_022013635.1 Candidatus Delongbacteria bacterium | reverse complement strand
CGCATTTATTTTGTGGATAGTAGTTGCCGCGTTTATCGCAACCATCGTATTCGACTGGGGAATGGGCGGCTTCAAAGGAATGAAAGATATAAGAAGTCAGGGTATTATTGCTAAAATTAACGGCATTGACATTAAATATTCCGAATTAAAGAATATTGAGGACAGTTACGTAAAAAGCGCGGATCAGAAAGATTTTTCCGGCGTTAAAGTTGCCGAGATGAGACAGAAAGCATGGACAGATTTTGTGAAAATGATCGTTATCAGGCAGGAATTGGAAAAACAGAATATAGTGGTATCAGGTAACCAGCTTTATGATGAGATTATAAACAATCCTATTCCGGAACTAAAGAACAGTAAGGAGTTTATGACTGACGGGATTTTTGATCAGGCTAAATACGAGGCGTTTATAAAAAATCCGAGCCCGCAATATGAACAATACTATAAAGCAATCGAAAAAGCTTATGAGGGAAGAATTCCCGGTATGCTTCTCGAAAGCAGAGTCGGTAATTCCGCATATTTATCTGAATTTGAATTGTTGAATATTTACAGAGAATCAAATTTGAAAGTCAAAGTAAAATATTTAAAGGCAGAAACCAATAGTTTCATGCCGGCAGATTCTCTAATTACAGATAAAGAGATTGAGGATTATTTCAAGGCTAATCCTAATGAATTTCCAAAACAAAACGAGCAAAGAAATTTTGATTTCGTTCTCTTCGGCACTGATCCGACCGCACAAGATTCAGCTTTGGTGCTTGATGATATAAATTATGCGATGACTCAGTTGAATAACGGAATCTCTTTTGAAGAAGTGGCAATAAATTATTCCGATGATCAATCTGCCAAGAACGGCGGGGACTTGGGATTTTTCGGAAAAGGTAAAATGGTTGCCGAATTTGAAGAAGCGGCTTTTAATGCTAAGGTCGGCGAGCTTGTTGGTCCAATTAGGACTCAGTACGGTTATCATATTATCAAAGTAACCGATCAGAAAAAAGAAAAGAATAAAGTTATCGAAATAAAAGCAAGTCATATACTTGTAAAATTTAAAACTTATCAATCAACTTATGAAGATGCTCATTACTCCGCAGTAAATTTTAGAGATGAAGCTTACAGAAACGGCAATGACGCCGCCTCTTTTACGAAAACCGCCGGAAATTTAGGAGTAAAAATTAATGAGTCTCCTTTTACACAGCAAACCGACAGAACCAACGAACTTGGGATTATTCCCGGACTCGGTGATTTCCTATTCAAAAACGAAATAGGAACTGTCAGTCCGATTATGGTTTCAAATTCAGGTTATGCCATATTGATAGTAAAAGAGATTAAACCCGAAAGATTAAAGACTCTTGACGAAGTAAAGAAAAGCATAATTTATAAACTCAGGCAGAAGAAAGGTTTGGATTTAGCGCTTAACAAACTTGAGGAAATAAAATCTTCCGTCACAGACACATTAACAATGAATAATGTAGCTGCCGAAAATAAAATGAAGACAGGAATGTCAGGTAAGTTTGCAGTTGACGGATATGTTGACAATGTCGGTGTTGACAGAATGATGTATGAAATTGCTTTAGGTATGGATATCGGTAAAGTGAGCGAACCTTTTAAAGGAACTCAGGGAGCTTATATAATTTATCTTCTGGAAAAAGATAATTTCAACCAGGAAGTATATGATTCGCAAAAGAAGGCTTTAAGAGAGAAACATGAAGTTAATCTTCAAAGGCAGATGATACAAGAATGGCTTGACGGTCTTGTAGAGAAAGCAGAAGTGACAGACTATAGAGGATTATACAGATAATATGAGCAGAAAATTACACTTTACAAAAATGAATTATCTGATCTTTGCAATCGGGTTTGTTCTTTTATTACTAGGCTACTTCCTTATGAGTATAGGTCCTCATGATTCGTTTTGGTCTTTGACATTATCGCCTGTTATTATTATTATCAGTCTTGCAGTAATCTTTCCCATAGGAATTCTCAAAAATTTCAGAAAGTGACCCTAAATTTAAGAGAAAAGACTTGACAAGGATTTTTAATAATAGTATATTTACGCAGTATTTTGGGAGCTTAGCTCAGTTGGTTTAGAGCACCTGCCTTACAAGCAGGGGGTCACTAGTTCGACTCTAGTAGTTCCCACTTTCAAATAGAATAGGTCCGGTAGTTCAATCTGGTTAGAGCACCTGCCTGTCACGCAGGAAGTTGCGAGTTCGATCCTCGTCCGGACCGTTAAAAGGCACTGAAAAGTGCCTTTTTTTATTTTTTTATTTAAATATTGAATGTTTGCATATATAAAGAATAAAGATTATATTTAGGCAAAAAAACGGAGAAAACATGAATTTATTGAATTTTGTAGCAATGTCTCAGTCACCTGAGGGCCAGGGTGGCGGTTTTGCAGGGATGATACCCTTTATACTGATAATTTTTGTTGTTTATTTTTTGATGATAAGACCGCAAAGCAAGAAAGCAAAACATCATAAGAATATGCTTGCCGAACTAAAGAAAGGCGATAAAATCGTTACGATCGGCGGTATATTCGGCAGTATAATTCAGGTAAAAGATAAAAGTTTTTCAGTAAAGATCGCAAATAATACCGAAATAGAGATTCTAAAATCAAGCGTAGCAGAAGTTATTAACGACACTAAAGAGATCGAGAATAAACAGGCGTAATTTTGATGGATATCAGGATTTACGGAGATGAAGTTCTAAACAAAAGAGCTGAAGAAGTTCTTGAAATTGACGACGAGCTTAAGCTTCTTGTTGAAGATATGTTTAAAAAATGTCCAGAAGCTAATGGGATTGGTCTTGCCGCTCCTCAAGTTGGCATATCAAGGAGAATATTCGTTGTTTTAGTTCGCGAAAGTACCGACGACGAAGGTAAAAAAACTAAAGGTTTTAAGGAAGTTTTTATCAATCCGGTTATTTTAAAATCAGAAGGCGCCTGCAAAATGGAAGAGGGGTGTCTTTCTGTACCCGGAATTTATGAAATTGTTGAAAGACCTGAAACAATCAAGATTGAATACACAAACATAAGCGGTGATAAATTAATGGGAACATTCGACGGTCTTTTGTCAAGAGTTATCCAGCACGAAAACGATCATTTGGACGGAATTTTATTTATTTCAAAACTTCCGAAATTAAAGTTCGATCTTTTAAAGAAGAGACTTAAAAATTTAAAGGACAGGAAAAGCGGCCGTTAATTGTTACTTTTTAAATTTAGAAAATAATTTTCAACCCTAACTTCATCGCTTATTTCTATCAAAGTCCAGCCCGGACGGGAATGTTTGATATTGAATTTCTTCAGTTTTCTCCCAATCTGATACCATGTTGAAGGAGCAATGTAAATAGTGAAATTTTCATTTTTTAAATTATGAGCTGTATGATAATGCCCGCAGAAAACATGACTGATCTGCTCGCAGTTGTTAAAAAATTCAGTTGCCTCAATGTGGTTCCCCAGAAGATAATATGTATCCATGTGTTTTGAGTTACATTTTGAAGGCGGGTGGTGCATGAATACGAAAGAATTTCCTTTTTCGGAATTTCTGTCAATAAATTTCTCCAAAATATTCAGATCAAGCCATTCCTGAGATGTGTCTGCAAATATAAAATCCCTGCCTTTAATCCTTTCCTTATAGAAAATTTTACCGTCAGTCATACATTTATTCAGACCGAAATGATTTGAAAGATTTTCGCTCACATCGTGATTTCCGGGTATTACGAAATAATTCAGTCCGTGCAGTTTGCTTTTTATCCATTCATAATCGGAGTTGTCAATGTCCAAAGCGAGATCGCCGCTGATTACTATAAGGTCATGCTCTATTTTTTTAACAGCCTCAACAGCTCTTAAAAAATTTCCCCTGATATTGGCGCCGTTTTTTACGATATCTTTCGGACTGATATGTATGTCGCTTAATTGTATTATCCTAATTTT
>JAKLPX010000094.1 GCA_022013635.1 Candidatus Delongbacteria bacterium | reverse complement strand
GAGTCTGTCAGCGCAAAAGGAGGCCCATCGGCTACTATAAAATCTCATCATAATGTCGGCGGACTGCCTAAAGAAATGAAATTAAAAATAATCGAACCGTTAAGGGATCTGTTTAAAGACGAGGTCAGAAGAGTCGGTCACGAACTGGGACTTCACGACAATATTATAAAAAGGCATCCGTTTCCCGGTCCCGGACTCGGGGTAAGAATTATCGGAAATATCACGAAAAAGAAACTTGATATTTTAAGAAAAACCGATGATATTTTTATCGAAGAAATTGAAAAAGCAGGAATTTACGACATGATTGGTCAGGCATTTGCGGTATTTCTTCCGGTTAAAACGGTCGGCGTAATGGGTGATGAAAGGACTTATGACAATGTGATCGCACTAAGAGCTGTGAGAACTATAGATTTCATGACAGCGGACTGTTATCCTTTCTCTCATGAATTTTTATCGAGAGTTTCAACAAGAATAATTAATGAAGTGAGGGGCGTGAACAGAGTAGTTTATGATATAAGCTCAAAACCGCCCTCAACAATAGAATGGGAGTAATTATTTATTATTTTTGTATTGATTTATTCACTTAAAAATTATATAATTACATATTATGGAGAATTACTGGACTATTATGGCTGACACAAAAAAAATATTGGTAGTTGACGACGAAGTGATTATGCGCGACCTTCTGACCGACTATTTTGAGATGATGGATTACGGCGTTATGTCGGCTAAAGACGGAAGTGTCGCTTGGGAATTATTGACTGAAAGCCAACCTTCCGAGTATAGTTTGGTAATTACGGATATTAATATGCCGAAGATGGGCGGTATTGAACTTTCCCGTTTGATTAAATCCAAGTATCCTGATTTGCCTATCGTATTAATGACCGGCTACGGTATTGAAAAAGTTAAACGGGATGTCGAAAAAGCGGAAGGATTTCTCGCAAAGCCTTTCGAATTGAGTATTCTTCACGAACTTGTTGAAAAAATATTAGGTTAGATAAATAGCATTACATGAAATTCTTTCTTGTAAAAATCAAATTTTTCATGCTTACAATTTCGCATTTTTATAAATTGCCTTTCGTTTATTACAAAAAATCACAGTTAAACAGAGAAGAATTCCATGATTTTATACACGGCTATTCTGTAAAATGGGGAGCTAGAATTTTAAAATGGGTAAAAACCGATGTGATAGTCATCGGGCTTGAGAATGTCCCTGAAGAGCCTGTTGTCATAATTTCTAATCATCAGGCAGGTTTCGATATACCGCTGCTGTTCGCATACATGACGAATAAGCCGTCTTTCATTGCCAAGATCGAACTGTCAAGAATCCCGCTTTTTGCTTCCTGGATGCGGATGCTCGGATGCTTGTTCATTGATCGCTCAAGTCCGAGAAAAGCACTCGAGTCATTCAAAATTGCAGCGGAAATGATAAAAAAAGGTCAAACAGTTATACTTTTCCCGGAAGGTACAAGAAGACCTACCATAATTCCTTTTAAGAAAGGAAGTTTTAAATTACCAACGATGGCGGAAGTGCCTATCCTGCCGGTCACGATCGTCGGAACGGAGAAGATCAAAGAGAATTTCATATCCGGAAAAAGAAGCAAAGTCACTCTCGTTATTAACAAACCGATCGATATTTCAAAACTTGATAAAGATAAACAAAATACCATCCACGATGATGTCCGTGCAATGATATTGGCAAATTTCGAAAAGTATTCAGAACAATAGACTTCCGAAAATATAAGGAGAATGATCATGAAGAACTTTAAACTGAACAACATTCACTACATAATAATGAACTACCTGAGCGTCATTTTTATGACACTCGTGTTCCAATTCATGAAGGATATAGAATGGACATGGCTGTTCTTTACTACTGAAGTTTTCTTTCTAACGATCTTCATTATCAGTTTTTATTTTGCATATTATAAAACCAAAGCGTGGATTTTCGTTCACAGTTCATTGGATAAGCTTAATGAAAAGGAATCGAAAATAGTCGGAAATACTTCCAAACAATCTTATGTTATCTTTACTATAGTCGTTCTTTTGATCTTGTTGTTACTCTCCGTGACAGAATTCCGCATAAATATAGTATTTACTGTAGCTCTGATCTATTTCGCACACATTCTGCCGGCTTCAATTATTGTATTTAAAAACAGAATTGAAGGAACAAAAGAAGAAAGTGATAACGACAAATAGTTACGGTTTGATCTCCTGAAATTTTATTGACAAAGTACAAAGAATTTATTAAATATAATTGATTTTAAATATTGGGAAAAATGATGAGCAATGAACTATCTGAATATAACCGTTTATTAAGACTTAAGAATTACAGTCTGAATACGATAAACTCATATGGTCATTGTTTTGAGAAATTTCTTAACAACTTCAAAGGAAAAGAAATTGACAAACTTACGAAAGAAGATATAACGGACTTTCTTTATCAGGAATATCAAAAAGGTCTTTCGTACGGATATCAGAATCAGATAATCAATGCGATAAAATTCTATTACGAAAAAGTATTGGGTAAAAATAAGGACTTCTATAACTTGCCCAGAGCTAAAAGACCTCAGAAGTTACCGACAGTGTTAAGTGAAGAAGAAGTAATTAATCTCATAAGCAAAACAACAAATCTGAAACATAAATGTGTACTATATTTGATATATTCTGCCGGATTAAGAATAAGTGAGGCTGTAAGAATGAAAATATCTGATATTGATTCAAGTAGAAATATTATTAGTGTCAAAGGCAGTAAAGGAAAAAAAGACAGAACTACCCTTTTATCTCAAAAATTACTCACTCTGCTTAGAGAGTATTACATAAAATATCGTCCGAAAGAATATCTTTTTGAAGGTGAGTCAGGAAATCAGTATTCCGTTAAAAGCATTCAGAATACTTTCAACAAAGCATTAGAAAGGTCAGGAATAAGAAAAAAGGCTACAGTTCATTCACTAAGACACAGTTTTGCAACTCATTTGCTCGAACACGGGACAAATCTCAGGTATATTCAAGAACTGCTTGGACATGAAAGTTCCAAAACAACCGAGATATACACTCATATAACAAAGAAGGGAATGTATAACATTATAAGCCCTCTCGACAATCTGCAAGTACAGGATAAAAATACGACATATGGCGTATTGCCATTTTGATTAGCTTTAATCAGAAAATAAATACGACATACGCATATCCGTTTGAAATAGGCACAACATCAGAAAAAATACGACATATTGCGTATTTTCAGACGTTAGAGCCAATATGTTTTTCTATTAAGGGTTCCGAAATGTTTGAAATTATTGAAGGAGGGTGGCAATTTTTTATAAAATTCTTGTATTTTGACTATTCAAAGTTTAAATTGTGTAATTAAAGGAGGAGTTATAAAATGAAAAAAATGTTGTTACTAATGATCTCGACTCTATTCGTATTGATATTCTTGAGCGCGAGGGAGGTAAGCCCGAAAATTAACTCTCCAGCAAATATAACTATTGTATACTCTGGCAGCACTGTTACGATTGGATGGGATTCAGTGCCGAATGCTTTAAAATATTACATCTACAATCAGAGCG
>JAKLPX010000093.1 GCA_022013635.1 Candidatus Delongbacteria bacterium | reverse complement strand
TAACGGTCATGGCTATAAGACGAAATTAGATTGGTGAAATATATGAACAGTTTTTTACAAATACAAATAATGTTAAAATCACCGATACGCTCAGGATATATTCCCCGTAAACTGCATAAATCTAATTTCGTACATATAGCCAATGTTATGATTTGTTGCAACTTAACCACGATTCTTTAAATAGACGAATTATGCCTATCTATCTATCTATCTATCTATCTATCTATCTATCTGAAATATTCTCTTTAGCCTTAGCAATCTCGAACTCTTCTTCCTTAATTGCTTCCGAATCAAATTTTGTAGGATTAGTAGCAATTACATAGTAAAAATATTTATTACCGTCAAGCGTCTTTTCCCACTTTCTGCTCTCGGTAAATGTGCCTGTCGTATCAAGTGAGAAAGTTCCGTAAGGATCAAGAGAAGAATATACTTTGTAACTTGTAGCTCCGTCAACTATATCCCATGTAATGGAAATCGTCGTGCTTGTAGGCTGAGTTATAACTACATTTCCAGGTGCAGTTAAAACAAAACCACCTAATGCCCAATTGATAGTACGACCGCCTGATATTGTTTCGTTCCCAACAGAATCAACAATTCTGTAAGAAATGCTACCGTTACACTCATGATCTCTTGCTGAAATCATGCCTGTATAATTATATGAACCTTTAACAGGATTAAGTGTTATAGTTCCACTATCTCCTTCAATTGAATAATCAGCAGTTACTTCATCTATTCCGGAAGTATCATTGAATTCAAGGACTAAGTTCATATCCTCGTTTGGTTCAGCAGTATTACCTGTAATAAAATCAATATTCGGACCTTCCATATCAGGAATAATATACACCACTATGTCATCAATCGAATATTCCATTATTGGTAAAGGTGGAGGAGTGGGGGAATTATAATAATTATTAAACCATTGTAATTTTATATCCTGACCTGCAAACTGTGTAAGATCGTATTCATTATCAATCCAAGAATCGTCAACAGATGATAAAATTGTCCAGCCTGTAAGCATAGATTGAGATGCGTTTGTGATACAAAATTTCAATACTGAATGAGGATCTGGGGGATTGGGTGCATCGTAAAATACTCTGTGACTTAATTTTATCTTACTATCAGTAACAGAAGGTAAAGATATAACGGGAGACCAAAGTCTGTATCCGATATTAGTTTGATTAGGCTTTGTAACTGATATCGCACAACCATTATTATTTTCTAAAACTTTATTACCGATTAACCAACCATCTTGAGTAACAGAATCTGGAGCATTATAAGTATAAAGATTCCAACCAGCCGCTGTGAGATTAGTTATAACCTCAAAATCTTCATGGAAGATAGCCTCAACGAGATATACACTTGAAACATCTTTACTATTCGGATTTCCTGTAATTTCTGATGTTATATAGTATCTTTTGCCTGTAATTCCAGCAGAAAGACCACTAATAACCCAGTCATAAGTCCATAAAGAATCAGCTGAATCAAAGTAAATATCACCGTGAGGTACATAAGCATCTTCAATTTTGATATCAATTTCAGGAAAACTGCCTGCCAATTCAGGAACTGAAACTTTGATTGATAGTGTGTCAGTGACTACTCCTTTTTCAGTTTTAGGGTAATAAATGTCTTGAGGTGTTGGAGTTTTTATGTCAACCGGAACAAATAACTGTATTGGCATCTTTTCAATTATTGCTAATACATTACCTAATTCATCTTTCACTGTTACAGTTACTAAATAATTTACTGCATCAATATTGTAATTTACAAGATTTTCAGTGAGTTCAAAATTTGAAGTGCTATCAGTTTCGGTCACAAAAACATTAGAACCGAAAAGGTCATCTTCCTCTAATTTGTAAGTGACGGTTGCAATATTTCCAATTTCACTGATATCTACATTTGCAATTGCTGACTTGCCATATACTTTAAAATTCAGAGGAGTTGAAACGGAATATCGTTGATTTTCTTTCGGAGAATCAAATGTTAAATCGTATAACATTACCTCAAGTTCGTCCATGGCTACATCGTGACCGTACTGATTATGAGTATAATTTCCAGTGCAATCTTCGCTTCTATCTGCATATAATTTTAGCAAATGAATGCCATTTGCTAACTGTGATGAATCCCAAGTATTCGAAATGTGAGAAATAGTATTCGAACCAGAAACTTCTTTATTGCTAAGCAATATTTGCCTTTCATCACCCACGGAATTATTATCCCATGCATCAATTAAATAATTTATGGGCAAGCTTTTACCGTATGAATTTAAAGCTATTGAAAATTTATTATCACCTCTTAATAATCTAATTGGCTCTGTAGGTACAGTAAAGCTTGGTTTACAATATTGAGCATAAATTCCATATATATCATCTTGGTAAAGAGATGTAGTAGAATTTGATGTCCCGTACATCACTGCCTTTGAATTGTGGGTATGACCAAACCCGACTACATGTCCGTATTCATGAGGAAGGTTAGCAGTAGTAGGATATAAATTAGCTTCTTCAATAATTATTACATATTGTCCGGGTAATGGATTCCTCGTAACCATTAGAAATGGTGGATCAATTTGTTCATTGCCGATTTCTCTTCTGATTAAGATCCCAAGATTTGGAAAATCATTAATTGAAGTTATTACATGGACTGAATCACCAAAAGAATTGGAATTATTCACATAACCAGCTGGATTGAATTGATTCTTTGCGTACAAGGCTTGACTTTCAGTAATTCCGCAACCTTCAAGTAAATAAACTTCTGTTATTTGATTTGGCAAAGGAAAATGAGGTCCGGATATTTCTGTATAAAAAGAAAAAGAGAACAAAGAAGCATATAAGAATATGCAGAAGAAAGAGATTGATTTACGCATTATTCACCTCTTTTGTAAAAGGATTTTAAGTCATTAACCTTGTCTATTTCTATTGAAAGATTTTCAATTTCATTTAACATATTGATGTTTTTTGCAGGGACTTGCGAAAAAACATTAGGCTCGAGAAAATCAATCCAATAACGATACCCTTTTTCATCATTATTTGTTTTTGATTCCTGTATTTTTTGTTTTATATTGAGAACAT
>JAKLPX010000092.1 GCA_022013635.1 Candidatus Delongbacteria bacterium | reverse complement strand
ATACGAATTTATAGCAAAATTACTGATTATAGTCGTTTTGTTTCTTGTGATTTCAATGGTATTCGGCTACTATTGGTTATTATTGGAAAATCACAGCGGAAAAACTTCGGACTTGATTACTGACGCTATTGAATTATACTATAACGGCAACGATTTTTCGGAAAATTCGGAAAATGCCGAAATTCATAAAGGAGATAAATTCAAAAACATTTCAGTTATTCTTGCCAAAGGGGAAAGATCTTTCTTAATAACAAATGTTCTAAACGGTAATGAAACGCCGGTTGTGTGGAATAATTTGCCGATATCGGACGAACCTTCTGCATCTCTGGAGTTTTGCAAAAAAAATAATGTTAAGCCGATAATTTATAAAAAAGATTTCTTAGAAATGCATTTATATTATTCGCCGGACGATTTAATTTATAAAGTCAGATATTACCCATTCTTTCTTTTGGGTTCGATTGTGCTGATTATTTTCATGACGGGCTATCTTTACATGTTTATGCGCCGAAACGAGAAACAATCTTTGTGGATAGCAATGTCGAAAGAAACAGCTCATCAGTTGGGTACGCCTTTAACTTCCTTAAACGGTTGGAGAGAATATTTAACCGAATTAAGCAAAGAAAACGATGAATTTTCTCAGTTTGAAGAAGGATTGAGAGAAGATATTGAAAAAATCGGTTTGATCGTTGAAAGATTCTCAAAAATATCATCAGAAAAGGAATTTAAAATGTGCGATTTGAAGCATATTATTGAGAAATCTGCCGATTATATCTCCAAAAGAATAACTATTGATTCTGATAAAATCACAATTGTAAAAATGCTTGACAGAGTTTCCGGTATTTATGCAAATGCCGTTCTGATCGAATGGACTATAGAGAATTTGTTAAAAAATTCAATTGAATCTTTAAAGGACGGAGAAAATGGCGAAATAATAATAAAACTATTTGAAGAAAAAGAAAAAATAATCATTGAAGTCTGCGACAACGGCTCAGGCATTCCCTCTTCGATCAAAAAAAATGTTTTTGAGACCGGATTTACCACAAAGAAAAGAGGTTGGGGACTGGGTCTTTCGCTATCAAAAAAAGTGATTTCGCAATACCATAAAGGAAGTATATTCATCAAACAAACAGGACAGAAAGGAACCGTCTTCAGGATCGAATTGAATAAGTATGTATAGGAGATGTTTATGTACGGCGATATAAGTTTAAATAACGATTCATCAAAAATCACTAACGGACTGATGCTGAAAGTCATACCGTCTAAGGAAAGGATTCCTATACCCGGAAATATCATTTCTTTGAGTGTAGATTCAAACCATTTTACCGATATTTTAGAGGAAGCTGAATTGAGTGATTCGATGATTGTTCTTCTGGGAAAAAAGAATCAATTTTCTTCAGATTTTTCTGCGGATTCTTACTATAAATACGGTTGCATCGCAAAAGTTATGCAGGTTATTAAACTGCCGTCTTTCGGTAATAAAGCCGTGGTCAGATGCTTAAAAAGGATTAAAGTGATAGACTTCCAAAAACGAAATTTGAATTTGTATGCCAGAATAGAACCTATAGAACTTGATATAGAAACTGACGATCTCTCAAAAGCTTCTTTGCGTATTTTGAAAAGACTGTACAAAGATTTTTTAGACTTAAATCCTCAGTTTGAGAAACCTGATTATCTGTTAAATAATGATGATTTTATAAATCCTCTGACGCTTATTGATACTATTTTAGGCAGCCTTAATCTTAACTATACGAGAAAACAAAAATTTCTCGAAATAGGCGATTTGAAAACTCTGATATACGAACTCCATCTTGTTCTGATAAATGAAATTGAATTTTCTAAATTGGAGAAGAAAATCGAAGCCGATGTATCACAAAGGACAATCAGGGAGCAAAAAGATTATTTTTTAAGGGAAAAACTAAAAGGTTTGAGCTCGGAATTGGGAGCTGAATCAATTCAAATCCCTGAAGTGGAAAAAATTCTCGACATGAAGAAGAATAACGAACTTACAGAACAGGCTGTAATCAAAGCGAATATGGAAATCGAAAAATTGAATAAAATTCATTCAATGTCACCTGAATATGGGTTACTTAGGGATTATCTCGACTTAATAATCTCTTTGCCATGGAAAAAATCAGGAGAAGTTAATATTGACATAAAAATAGCGGAAAAAATTCTCGATGAGGATCATTACGGGCTTATAAAACCTAAAGAGAGGATTTTAGAATATCTTTCTGTTTTAAAACTCGTAAAAAAATTAAAAAGCCCCATTTTATGTTTCGTCGGACCGCCCGGAACAGGTAAAACATCCCTTGGCAAATCAATTTCAAGAGCGCTCGGCAGAAAATATATCAGGATAGCGCTCGGCGGTCTTCATGACGAGGCTGAAATTAGAGGTCACAGAAAAACTTACATCGGCGCCATGCCAGGAAAAATAATTCAGTCAATCAGAAAAGTAGGCATAAACAATCCATTAATTCTACTCGATGAAATTGATAAAATTTCTTCCGACTTTAGAGGAGATCCGGCCTCGGCTCTTTTGGAAGTATTGGATCCCGAACAAAATAATACATTCACCGACAACTACCTTGATGTCGAATTCGATTTAAGTAATGTGCTTTTCATCGCAACGGCAAATGATCAGAACAAAATTCCGGTTCCACTTCTCGACAGAATGGAATTGATAAAACTCGACGGTTACATTGATATAGAAAAGTTTATGATAGCGACAAAATTTTTAATACCGGAACAGAAAAGAGCTAACGGCGTAAAAGAAGATTTGCTGACTATTTCTGATGATGCGGTTTATAAGATCATATCTGAATTTACTATGGAAGCCGGCGTGAGGGAGCTAGAAAGAAAGATTGCCAAGATTTGCAGAAGAACCGCAAAAATTATAATTGAAGACGAAAATACGATAGTGAAAGTTAATTCTTCAAATCTGAATGATTTTTTAGGCGTCGAAGAGTATAGGGACTTTTCAAATGTTACCGGAAAAAAGGTCGGAGAAGTAAACGGTCTCGCATGGACAATAGCCGGGGGATCAATTTTGAAAGTTGAAACAAATATAATCAAAGGCAAATCCGACTTGAAATTAACCGGTAAACTCGGCGATATTATGAAAGAATCTGCACAAGCTGCATTAAGCTACATAAAAACATTTGCGGAAGATTATTCAATAGATCGTAAAATTTTTGAAGAAAATGAAATACACTTGCATTTTCCCGAAGCGGCCACTCCTAAGGATGGACCTTCGGCAGGCGTAACGATCGCCATTTCAATAATAAGCGCGATTAAGAATATACCGATGAATCAGAATGTCGCCATGACAGGCGAAGTCACTATACACGGAGATGTTTTGGCAATAGGAGGACTGAAAACTAAACTTATGGCGGCAAAAAGATCAAGAATTAAAACGGTTTTTATACCTAAGCAAAATGTGAAAGATTTGGAAAATATTGACAAAGAAATAATAAAATCATTAAAAATAATTCCCGTATCTCATGTCAGGGAAATAATCGAATTAACTTTAAAAGTAAAGAAATCATGAATGAAAGTTTTAAAATAATCAGTTCTGAATACATAACAAGCTCAGCATCGGGAAAGAATATTGAAATTGAAGAATTCAGACAAATTGTTTTTACCGGGAAATCCAATGTCGGAAAATCTTCGCTGATAAATTCTTTGCTGAACAGAAAAAATCTTGCAAAGACAGGCAATACTCCCGGGAAAACCCGTCTTATTAACTTTTTTTTAGTTAATTCATCGTTCTATTTTGTTGATTTGCCGGGATACGGATATGCTGCTGTTTCAAAAACAGAAAAACAAAAATGGAAGAATATGATTGAAGTCTTCTTTAGAAACACAAAATCCGTAAAATTGGCTTTTTCCATCCTTGACATCAGGCACCCTCCTACCGAAAATGATTTTTCCCTTATAAGAATGTTTGAATCGTTGAAAATACCGCAGATAATCATTTTAAATAAGAAAGATAAACTTTCGAATAACGAATTATTCGTTCAAATGAAATTGTTCAAAAAGATTTTTTCGGAGTTTGAAACCATTTTCGATTTTGTGCCTTACAGCTCCGTAAATCATTTTAACAGAGAGAAAGTATTGGATTACCTGGATAAAGCCGTTAACGAGGAAATTACATGATAGAAATCAATAAAAATTTATGCGACCGTTGCGGATGCTGCGTTGCCGTTTGCGAAGCTGATTGCATCACTGTTTATGAAGCTTTTATAGAAATTGATAATGATAGATGCGTAGTTTGTAAAAAATGCGTTTGGATTTGCCCTGTTGACGCGCTAAAATTATTAAACGATAACAAGGCTTGATAAAAGAGACAAGAATGTCT
>JAKLPX010000091.1 GCA_022013635.1 Candidatus Delongbacteria bacterium | reverse complement strand
TGATCTGAAATTACTCCCCATGCGGCTATTGACATAACTAATCCCATTTGGGCTACGGAAGAATATGCAAGCATTCTTCTCGGATTGGTCTGTTTAAGCCCCATCAGGTTTGACATAAAAAATGTAAGAGTTCCTACAACTGCTACAAGATTTAATAAATTTATGTTCATTATCGGCAATATCTTGAACATCGCATAAAATATCGCGGTCGTTCCGATCGCTGATGTCAATCCGGTAATGCCCGGATTGGCTCCTTCATAAACATCAAGCGCCCAGCCGTTTGCAGGAAAACTTTTCATTTCGATTATAAATGAAAATATCAGGAAAAATGATCCTATTGATAATAATTTGATATTTGATATCTGATGAGTTGCAGTGATCATTCCGTCAATATTTAAAGTTCCCGTAAGCGAATAAATGATAATTATTCCCAAGAGTAAGAATATCGAGGCTATTCCTCCCGCTATCATATATTTTAAGCCGCCTGCCAGGGAATTTAATTTCAGGTCCATTCCGACTAATGCATAAGTTGAAATAGCTGTTATTTCCATAAATACGAACATGTTGAATACATCGGCGGTCAGAATAAGTCCATTCAATCCGAGAACCAGCAATAGAAATAATACCATTGCTTTTACGCCTGTTTCAGTGATCTGCTTAAGCATATATATCGCGCCGATAACGGACATGAAATTTACGGCTGTCAAAAGTATGGCTTCTTCCAATCCCATATTGAAATTGATCGATAACGGCGGTTTGACTCCGGCAGTGAATATCTGAATTGATTGCTGATTATTAAATATGAAAGCCCATAACCATTGAAAACTTATTGCCGAAACTGACATTAATCCGAGAAAGAATATGGTCAGGTTTATATTTTTCCCGGCTTTTGAAATTGCGGGCAATAAAAATCCGAGCCCCAATAATATGGCTACTATATATATAGGATTTACCATTTTAAGTCCTTATATTCGGTTATTGACAAAGATCTTTTTTTCTGATAAAGTTTTATCACGAAAGTAAGCATTAGAGCGTTAACGGCAACTCCGATAACAATGGCTGTTAAGACCAATGCCTGAGGAACGGGATCAACGATCATATCAACCGCATCTTTCACAGGTACGGCTGCATCAAGAATAGGTGCTGTTCTGCCTTTAATAAAACCGAATGCGACCATAACAAGCTGAACTCCCGTTTCGGCTATGGCTAATCCCAAAATTATCTTTATCATGTTTTTCTGAGTAAGCATTCCCCAGATTCCGATCAACATGAGGGCGAATCCTATTACATGAATTATATTCATTCCGAGTCCCTCTTCATATTATCTATTATACTTGCTAATTCTGTTCCGACTTTTAATCCGATAAGTGTATAAATCAATGGAATTGCTCCGGCGCTGAGGATCGTCCCGTATTCACCCAAAGGAAGTATCCTGTTGTCTAAAAATCCTCCGGCAAGGAATATTCCCAGAACACCTATCAACACATAGAATACACCTGACAACGATTCGATCAGTCCGAAAACCGTATGATTGATCTTATAATTTATATCCGAAAGAAAAGACAGCAGAACAGCTGAAGCTATGACGGCACCACCCTGAAAACCTCCGCCCGGTGATAAATGCCCGTTTATGAAAATATATACGCCGAACATTATTATTATGGGAACGAGCAGATCAGTTCCTGTTTGAAGTATTTCGCTGGATTGTCTTTTTACTTTTTGAATAAGAATTTCTTCGTCTTTTCTCCTTCTGAGAAGAACTGCAACTCCTGTCGCCGCTATAAAAAGTACCGAAACTTCTCCGAGAGTGTCTAAACCTCTGTAAGTCACGACTATTGAAGTTACAAGATTGGCAGTTCCCAATTCAGCCGCGCCTCTCTCCGCATATTCTTTTGCGACTCCGGATAATTTCTTATTTTCAGTCAGATTATTAAGCAATTCAAAGAGTATTAAAAATAAGAATATGATCAGAATGAAGGAAAACATTTTTTTAATCATTTTCTTCCTCCGCATCTTTAGTTTTGTGAAGTGCGTATAAGAATATCAGTGTCGAAAGCCCTGCTCCGATCGCAGCTTCGGTCATAGCGACATCAGGTGCCTGAAGCAGTAAATACAATATGCTTGCAAATAGACTAACTACGCCTACAGCTATGATCGAAGATACAAGGTCTTTTACATACATTGCAAGAATGGCTGCTACTATCATTGCAAGTCCCATCAGAACGAAGATGCCCTGTTGTAATTCCATTATAGTACCTCCGCTTTGCTTTCTTCTTCTTTAAGCTTATCGGTCACGCTTTTTGCCGTCAGAGGGATACCTTTGAAATGAGCTGCTCTTGCAAGCGCGTGAGAGGAAATCGGGTTAGTCAGTGCTATGAAAATTATAAGTATTAAAACTTGACCGAGCCATTCATAATGACAGATACCTATGCCTAATAATGTAAGCATTGTACCCAGTGTGGTTGATTTGGTGCCTGCCTGCATCCTGTTATAAAGATCAGGCATTCTGTAAACGCCCAAAGCGCCAAGAAAAAGAAAGATGGAGCCTAATAAAGTTATTATTGAACCTAATAATGAATTCCATGACATTATAGACCTCCTTCAATGTAACGGGCAACGGCTACTACACCGATGAAGCTCAATATCGCATAGACCATACCTACATCGAGGAAAATCACTCTGCCTGCGATACACGCGATCAGCACTATAAGTGATATTGATATTACCGTAAAAGTATCAAGCGCCACTGCCCTGTCCGCCATCGTAGGTCCTTTGATAAGCCGCAATGTTGCAAGTATTATCCCCGCAGATACAAAATATGTTGATATATGCAGTATTATTTCAGGTAGTTTATCCAAAGATCACCTCCAAATATTTTTCAAAATTAGATACGATCTTTTCTGTCGCGCCGGATTCTTCCTTATCCTTTACATCTATCCAGTGTATATATAATGTATCTCCGTCTATATCAACTGTCAGAGTTCCCGGCGTAAGCGTGATAGAACTGGTTAAAAGCAGTCTTCCCATCGGGCTTTTCAGTTTTGTTTTTACTTTTACGATACCGGGATTGATCGGGATTACCGGTTTTATAACACGAAGTGCCACATCAATATTTGCTTTTATTATTTCTATGAAGAGATAGAATACATAAAATATTGCATAAGCTATTTTCTTTGGGGATAAGATCGGACTTCTCAGATAATTCCTGTAAATTATACTTACAAATAAGCCGAGTCCCGCAATTACCAGAATGTTGTTTACACTCGTTGTTCTTGTCCAGATGAAATAAAATAAAGTTAAAACAATAGTCGAAAAAACTATTTTCACGATCTTATTCATTTTTCCTTCCTTCATTATAATTTTAACAGCATAATATACATAAATTATCCCTTCGTAACAATAAGTTATTTACCAAGTTAACAAATATCAAGAAATACACTGAATTAGTGTAAATGAAATAAATAAAATAAAGTTATTGACTAAACCGGATTTATTTGGTATATTAGTAAAAGGTGTGTGTGAGACGGCAAGAATAATTAAACGGAATAGGAGGTGGCTTATAGGAAATGCAGAGAATCGAAGACCCTTTTGTGCTTTGATGGAAACTCGATCAAAGTTTTTTTGGAAGCGAAACTAAATCGAAAAAAAGTGAGGTGAATAGAAAAATGAAAAAAGGTTTTACTCTGATAGAGATTCTGGTGACCGGCGTTATTTTGTCCCTCGGATTAGTCTCTTTGCTATACAGCTATGTAGTGTGTCACGATCAAATCATAACAAATACTCACAGGTACAACGCTACAATGATAATCAACGGACATTTTGAAGCAATCCAAAATCAGGAACTGCCGGCTAACCTTCTTGATTACATAGCGGTTTATTCCACTCCCCAAAGAGTGTCCTCGTTTTCTAATTCTCAGATAGTGCAGGATTACGACCTGACCATTCAGCCAGGAGTTGTAGTTTATCCTGCCGTCGGTTCTGATTTGACATTAATAACCGCAACGGTCACATGGAACGGCGGAGGTCCGAAAAATACTCTTGCCATGACGATGGTTTCAAATGAACCCGTCGAATAGAAATGGAGGTAATTATGAAAAATATTAAAGGTTTTACTCTCATAGAAGTCATGGTCGTTTCCCTGATCGCGGGAATTGTCGGACTCGGTGTATTGCAAGTCGTCGCGAATTCAAATAAAATTCTGACAGACAGCGCAAGGCAGTCAACTTTTAATTCCAACATACACATCGTAACATCTGATATCGCACTGGATATAAAAGAAGGTTACAAACTCGAAATTCCGAATAATTATAGCGGCTCTCTGGCAATAACGAAGCGTATCGGAGGAGTTGATCAGACCATTGTATGGGAATCAAGGTATTATAGCAATTCAAGTACCGATTACGGCTACCATCCTGTAAGAATTGGAGGCGATGGGAGCGAGAAAGTTTATAATTTAATCGGAGGCAGCAGCGGATACAAACAGCTGTATGTTTATTTTACATTCCCCGAGAATGGAACTACTTTGTTAACAGGAAAGTACTACGGAGTTGATGTAAACATAAGTTCTTATTACTTCTTGCTGTCATACGCGGATTACTGGTACAGCAACACTAAAAATACATTCTATTGCAGAATTGACGAGGAAGGTTACTTACTATGAAAACAAATAACCGTAAGGAGGT
>JAKLPX010000090.1 GCA_022013635.1 Candidatus Delongbacteria bacterium | reverse complement strand
GAATACCGTTCGGCAAAAATGAATATTGTCCGTATGCAGGATGAAGATGACCAGATAATTTTTCCCATAAAAGAGTTTTCCGGTTTGGAAAGGAATTCCGTCAGCCTTCCGTTTGAAATTATAATTGACGGAGGCGATGCCATAGTTTACTACTGGAAGAAAAGCATAGTCCTGTCTTTAAAATGTATTGAGTTAAAGGGAAACCACAATCTTTACAACATCGGTACTGCCCTGATAGCCTCGCAGGCTGTCGGATGCGATATAAAAGACGCGATTCAGTCGGTTTATGAATTTAAAGGACTGGAACACAGGCTTGAATTTTTCGGCACTTACTTTGATATTGATTTTTATAACGATTCAATATCAACTATCCCTCAAGCGACAGTTGCCGCGATTAGGGCTTTCGACAATAATTTAGGATCGCTAATTCTTGGCGGACATTTCAGAGGAGAAGAGATTGTTTGGACAGTGCTGTCAAACGAACTGAAAAAATCAAATATCGGAAACATGTTTTTTCTGCCTGACACCGGAATATTAATGTACGAGGATTTTATTCGGTCGGGTTTCAAAGAGATTCAAAGAGGAGAATATTCAATTCTCGAATGGGAAGGAAGGCAAACAAAATGTTTTTTCTGTTATAACTTTGATGATATGGTTCCATTAATCTTCAGATATACTGAAATAAATTCAAATTGTCTTTTATCTCCGGCTTCTTCAAGCTATAACATGTTTAAGAATTTCGAGGATAGAGGAGAAACATTCAAAGACAAAGTTATTAATTTCAAATTAGGAGGCACAAATGATCAAATATGACCATATCAGGCTGGCTCTTGAAAAAAAATTCGGCGATGAAATAAACAGAATCATTCACGGAAATATAATACTGAAACTTCTTGTTGACGCAAGAATAATAAACTCAGACGATAACTATTCAAAAGAATTGGACAGCTACAACTTTAAAATCACAAAAGAAATGACACCGAGATTATACAATCTTTGCCATGAAGTCAAAGATACTTTGCAATTTTCAGATAATATTGACTTTTTCATCATAAATTCTCCGGAAATGAACGCTTTCGCTATCCCAAGCAACTATAAGGAACACCCGCACAGAATAGCTTTAAACTCAACTATTATAGATAAAATGGACGACGACGAACTGCGATTTGTGATCGGACATGAAATCGGACATCTCGTTACCAAAACTTATAAATTAAGTCAAATGATGAAATTTTTATTTCAAAACAAGGAACCAAGTTTGCTTTTAAAACAAAAATTCTCGTTTTGGGAAAAATTATGCGAACTTTCGGCAGACAGATTCGGTCTTATAGCAAATAAAAATATCGAAAAGGCTATTTCAAGCTTCTTTAAATTAATATCCGGTCTTCCAAAAAATATTATAGAGTTTGATCTGAAAGCTTTTATCAAACAAAACAAACTTTATCTTGAAAATCATATAAATGAGATTTCCGCCCAGAATATTTCTCATCCGATACCATCGTTAAGAGTTATTTCTTTAGATATTTTCAGTAAATCTAAAATTTACGGTAACACCGTTGGAAATAAAAAAACTGCACATGATAAAAATCTGAAAAAGAATATGGATGAAATATTACAAAGATTCTTTTTTATGGGAAACGAGACCGATGCTCACAGGATGAGATTTATTGCTTCTGCAGGATTGATCATGGCTCAGATTGACAAACAGATCACAGAAGTTGAAGTTGAAGCCATACTTGATACTTTGGCAAACTATCTCCTGTTCCCGAAACAATTTCTCGACGAGATGATCAAGAGCCAGAATGCAAACGAAATTTTTAACGATTCCATAAATAATCTGCTTAACCCAAAAAAGAACAGGGGTTCGATTGTGCAGGAGGCCGAAATGATGTTCAATTTTCTCGTCGGTGTTGCCGTATCGGATAATGATATTATACAATCGGAAATCAATTTCCTTTACAAGATAGGCATTGATTTATTCGGTTTTACCAAAGAAAAAATTTCTTACATGATAGCTGAAATAATTGCAAATAATTTCCAGCCCGTAGGATTGTAAATTTATTTGTGTATATATACTTTGCAGCCGATTTGAACCTGATCAAACAAGTCTATTATATCCCAGTTCTTCATTCTTATGCAGCCTATTGATGCTTTCTGACCTATTGTTGATTCGTTGTTTGTGCCGTGAATATAAATATATCTGTCAAAAGTATTGGAGTTCTTTTTCTGAATTCCTTTCAATCTTAAAATTCTTGAAGTAATGATATCTTTTTTCCCATCACCGATATCGGTAATTTCACCGGTAGGCTCTCTGTCTTTAAATACCGTTCCGTAGTCAGCGCCTTCTCCGATTTTTTCGCATATTTCGTGCATACCAAGAGGTGTCTTTTTACTTCCCTCTTCAAATCCTTCGCCGTATCTCGAAGTTGACACGGAAAATTTAAACTTAACATTTCTATGTCTATAAATCAGCCTCTGATATTTTATGGAAATATCTATCTTCATTAAAATTAACCGATGTCCAATTCGTCAACGATTTCCGCAATATTCTCGAATTCTTGCTGCAGATCTTCGAGAACATCAACCGCTTCTTCGACTAATTTTCTTTTGTTCCGAAGATCTTCAATTTCTTTATTTATTTCTTCTGCGACGCCTTCTTCATCGTCCAGATCGTCCTGAAGTTCTTCTATTTTTTCGTCAATTTCTTCAAGCTCGTCATCGCAGTCGAAATTCATGTCCTCATAAGTCTGAAACAATTCATTTGTCTTTTCAATTTTTTCTT
>JAKLPX010000089.1 GCA_022013635.1 Candidatus Delongbacteria bacterium | reverse complement strand
ATCGGCTAATTTTTGGGCTTCATCGAACAATGTCAAAGCCGTCAAAACGAATTTGTCATTCATAGCTTTTATTCTCGGATAAAGATCCCTATCCTTAAAATACTGCCTTGCAATATTGTATTTGATCTCGACTTTTATTGTATTTATATCTTTATTGAACTGCTCTTCCAAATGATAATATTCCTTTCTGGTCATATCTTTCTTGTCAGGCAAAACTTCGTTTATATGAATTTTATTTCTTTCGGCGGCTTTGATGAAATCGTTAATCATCTGTTCTGAAATTTTAAATGAATTATAAAACAGCTCGAAATTGTCCTTCCAATTCATATCCGTCTCTTTCTTTGTATTAAAATAATCAATCGCATAATCCTGAAAGACCCTCTGTCTGAAAAGGTCTATCATCAAATTAGATAAAGGATCATAAGTTATTGACGAATCGGGAGTTATTCCTCCTCCACCGTAAACCACTCTTTTCTTTTTTAATGTATAAAATGTTTCTGCTTTTTTAATCGAATCTTCTTTCGCTTTTTCCCGTTCAGTCAGCATTTCAGGATCGAAATATCTGTCAAGGAAATAACTCTCCGAACCTTCGTCATAAGGTCTTTGAATTAATCTGCCCGTCGGAGTGTAATATCTTGATATTGTTATTCTTGCAACCGAGCCATCGCCAAGGTCAAATGGTCTCTGAACAAGCCCTTTCCCGAACGATCTTGCTCCGAGAATAAACGCCCTGTCATGATCCTGCAGCGCGCCGCTGACGATTTCTGAGGCGGATGCAGAACCTGCATCAATCAGGACAATGATGGGTATTCTTTTATGAGTCGCTTCCTTTGTAGAATAATATTCCTCGTCAAAATCCTTAAATCTTCCCTTTGTATAAACAATCATCTTGTCGGCGTCAATAAATTTATCAACTACTTCAACAGCCTGATCCAAAAGCCCGCCGGGATTTCCCCTCAAATCAAGGATAAGTCTGGACATTCCCTTATTTTCAAGAGCATTAAGAGCTCCCTCCAGCTCCTGAGAAGTATTATTGGCAAATCTGTTAATCGAAATATAACCGGTTATTTTATCGTCAAGCAGGCATTCGGCGACAACGCTGTAAATGGGGATTGCCGCTCTTATTATTTCGTAATCCATCGGTTCGTCTATTCCCTGTCTTGCAACAGTTATATTAACTTTAGAGCCTATAGTACCTTTAAGTCTTTTAAATACATCTTCCGTAGTTATATCGAAAGCAGTTTTACCGTCTATTCTTATGATTTTATCGCCCGGCATCAAACCGATTCTATCGGAAGGAGTGTCCGGTATAGGAGAAATAACTGTCAGGTATTTATCTTTAATTTCAAATTCTATCCCGATTCCGCCGAAAACACCTTTGAAATCTTCATCAACTTCCTTTTGCTTATCAGCCGCTATATAAGAAGAATGTGGATCAAGAGTTTTAAGCATCCCTTCAATGGCGCCCTTCATGACTTTGTCTATATCAGGCTCGTCAACATAAACATTGTTAACGATTCTTAGGATATAACTCATCTTCTGAAAATAATTCAATGAATTCCCGTCAGATGCCTCACCGTCTTCATATTTATAGCTCAAAAGAATAGCGGCGATAAGCAAAAATACCGATATGATATAAAATTTTTTGTCAGACATTTTTTTATCCTATTTTAATTTTAAAAATAATTTCTTCAGAATATCTTCATCGCTTTTCTCAAGCTCGATATTTCTTCTCGCCATGACGGTTTTTACCGTATCAATTGTTTTGTTAAAAGGATATTTTACCAGTTTCTCTTTGCCTCCCCAGTGGAAATCGGGAATGTTTCTCGGTGGAAATCCCTCTCCGTAAACATTGCATGCCACCCCGATTACGGTTCCGGTGTTGATCATAGTATTTATACCCGTTTTTGAATGGTCTCCCATTACAACTCCCACGAATAAAGAACCGGTGTCTATAAGTTCGTTGTTTATTTCTACTTTCACGAACGAATAATTGTTCTTCAAATCTGAATTATTTGTATCGGCTCCGAGATTGCACCATTCTCCGATGTAAGCATGTCCCAAAAATCCTTCGTGCTGTTTGTTGCTGTATCCGTGGATGATGCTTCCTTCGACCTCTCCTCCAACCTTGCAGACATCTCCGATAGAAGTGTTCTGATAAATTTTCGCGCCGATCTTTATCTTGGAGTTTTTTCCGATATACGCCGGTCCGATGATAACGCTGTTATACATAATTTCGGCTTCATCATCAATAATAACCGGACCGTATGTGGCATCAATGATTGTTCCGGCCATGATTATTGCTGTTTTGCTGATATAAACACTGTCTTTGTTTTCTATTATAACATTAGGCAGTTTAGACTTGATCCATTTGTCCCCGCCGATCAGAAATATCGAATCGTTTGTAATCCATTCGCCTATCGCGTTGGTTAAATCCCATGGATATTTATTTATTTCAAGAATCGGTTTTACACTCGTTTTCACGCCTTTTTTGACACTTTCGACAAATTCCGCTTTTGAAGTAAAAATACCGGTTAACAGTTGTCCATTATCATCCGCGGCTGTCTTGCTTTTTTGATTTACAAGATTTTCAAAATACTTCAGAAAATTTTTGTTCGGAACGATCCTTGCGTTTATAGCAATAAACGGTTCGTTTTCCGGTAAACTGTTCATTCCTTTTATGCCCAATCTTTTAATCATCGGATCAAATGCTTTTCTGTAGAAAAAATAGAAATTGTATTCGCTAAGAGTTCTCACATATCTTTCCCTGATATTAAAAATCCCGTTCCTTAACTCGAAAATAGGCCTTGTTTTTGTGAGCGGCCCGAAATTCTTATAACAGGAATCTTCGAATAGAACTATATTCTTCATAAGCGGCTGATCCTTTTCATATTATTTTTTCCTGTTTGCCGATAGTCATTATTATTCCTACCATCAGCATGTTCATAAGCAGCGCCGATCCTCCGTAGCTGACAAACGGAAGCGGAAGTCCTGTAACCGGCAACAATCCCAAACCGATGGATATATTCAACACAGTTTGAAAGATTAATAAAGCCGTAATTCCTGAACCGACCAGATATAAATACCTGCTTTGTGTTTTGGTTACGATTTTTACAAGCCTGTAAAATAAATAAGAAAAAATTGAAAGTAAAATCAGAATACCGATCAAACCGAACTCTTCGGCAATCACGCTGAAAATGAAATCGTTGTGCCCCTCCGGCAGGAATCTCAGACTGGTCTGACTTCCGTTCAAAAATCCCATTCCGAAAATCTTTCCGTTCCAAACTGCCGTCTTGGATTGGACGATCTGCCAGCCTCCGTCCTTGGAAAATTTTTCCGGATCAAGAAATGTCAACAGCCTTACCTGCTGATATGATTTCAGTCCGTTCCATACCATATTGGAAGTAATTCCTATTAAAATCGAACTGCCGAACAATAATATTGCGGTTGTGATTTTTTTTGAAAATTTTAATAAAAAAAGAGCGTATAATATCAATGCACTTATGAAAAACTGAGCTCCGATTGCTCTTGCAAAAATAAAAAAGAGCAAAGAGAATATATTGAAAAGATAAAAATACGGCAGTCCTGCGGAAAATATGACCGCAAAAAAAATGTAGCCGTAAATGATTGCGGAACCTAAATCCGGTTGTTTAAGAATAAGAAATGCAGGAATAAGAGTCAGAACGAATCCGGCTGCTAAAAATTTCTTGTCCGTCCACTGTATTTTGCCTGCACTGTAATATCTGCTTAGAACGCATATTAAGAATAATTTACCGATTTCCGACGGTTGAAATTGTAATGAACCGATTTCAATCCATCTTTTCGCTCCCATTCTTATGCTTCCGAAAGCAAAAACAGATATTAATAACAATAAAAGAAGTATATAGAAAAAATTGGATAAAGAAAGCAGGTTTTTCATGGGCACAAACTGAATCAATACAATTACTAAAAGACCTGCTGTAAACCATGAAATTTGTTTATAGATTAATCCTTCGAGACCTCTTGAGAATCCGGCGGAATATATCGCAATGAGCCCGATTGAAAATAATAAAATCAAAGCTGCGATTATTTTGAAGTCTATATTGTTTAATGAAATTTTCATAACTGCTCTACAAAAGTATTTTCTTTAGAATGGCGCCCCTGTAATAATGCTTTAATATTTCTTTATATCCATACCCAGAATCTCCCATTACCTGAGCCCCGATCTGACAAAGTCCCACTCCGTGCCCCCAGCCTGCCCCAATGATGTTAAATCCTTTTTTCGTTTTTTCCAAAATAAATGCCGAGCTGGGCAGATGAGTCTTGGATAAAAGCCGTCTGATATTCAATTCCTTTGAAATTATGTGATTGCCTTTACTTCCGATTACTTCAAGTTTAACAATTCTGCCGGAATAACCTCTGCTTAATATTTTCAAATCAAGAACATTTTCGAGGCCGTATCCGAACTTATCAGACATATTTTGAGAAATTTCGGCAAGACTGATTTCCGCTTCCCATCTGAAAAGATCATTACAGAACTTTAAAGACTCAGGTAATTTATATTTTTTCGTATTACAGAAGCAATCGAAGTTTTTGTCTCTAATAAGATTTTCAGCCTGAGCATCATTGTAAATATTTGATACTTCAGAGCTGTTCCCATTATCATAAAAAGATACTAAATAAGGAAAATCCATATCTTCCCAGCACGATGAATATCTTTCGGTTATTCCGCCGCAGATTTTAGAATATCTTGCATCAACAAAAGACGAATCGAAAATCAATACTTCTCCATTTGTTTCTTCAGTCACCTTTTTTGAATGTTCTGAAATCTTGCCTGTTCCCTGATAACATTGACAGTGGTCGTCTGCGCAAAGATCGAAACCTTCGCCAAAATGGTGTTTTCCCATAGTTGCCAGAACAGTGCTTCTTGCGGCGACAGTCTGAGCCTTGAGCATTTCTATATTATTATCATTTCT
>JAKLPX010000088.1 GCA_022013635.1 Candidatus Delongbacteria bacterium | reverse complement strand
GATCGAATCCGACAAAGCGATAAAACGGACTATAGTAAAAACCGTATCCGCATCAGGAGTAATAGAACCAGTAAAAAAAGTCAATATATCGTCGTCGATCTCGGCAAATATAATTCAGCTTCTGGTCAAAGAAGGACAATCCGTAAAAAAGGGTGATCTCCTGGCCCGTCTGGACAGAGAGACCATAACTGCCGAAGTCGAACAGCAGACTGCGGCACTCTCTCAACAGAGATACAGCTCTAATACAGCGTTGCTGCAGATGAAACAGATCCAGCTTGATTTTGATAATAAAGTTAAATTGAAAGAAAATAATTTCATATCCGACAATGATTTTGATAACACAAAATTAAGCCTCGATATCGCAAAAACAAATTATGAGTCTTCTCTCGAGAATATCAAGCTGCAGACTGCTTATCTTGATCAGGCGAAAGACAAATTAAATAAAACGAATATTTATGCTCCTCTCGATGGAAGTATCATAAAATTATATAAAGAACAGGGCGAGATGGTCTTGGGCAGTCAGTTTAATAACGATATTATATTAAGTATTGCGGACCTGAATGCTTTTAAAGTGAATGTTAAAGTTGATGAGAACGATGTGGCTTTAATTTCTGTTGCCGATTCGGTAAAAATAACTATTGACGCCATGGGTGAAATGATCTTCAAGGGAACAGTTACGGAGATCGGTAATACACCTTTAAATGTCGGAAGCACGGAATCTTCCATAGAATATAATGTTTCGGTTGACATGATAACAAAAGATGACAGGATCAAACCTGGTATGACCACTTATGCCGAAATAATAACCGATATCGTAAAAGATGTTTTATCTGTTCCGATACAATCCTTAGCGAGAAGAAAAAAATCCGAAATAGATAAAGACAGTACCGATACAAAGATCGAAAACAGCAATATTGACTGGCGAAAAAAAAGCGATTATTATGATGTTATTTTCAGATTGAACAAGAAAGATAAGGCTGAAGATAAAGTCTATGAAGTTGAAATGGTCAAGATAAAAACCGGTATTGCAAACGACAGGTATATTGAAATTACCGAAGGATTGAATGAGAATGATCTGATTGTATCGGGAGACTATCAAACTATAAGCAAGGTTTTAAAAGACGGGATGACGGTAAAAGAAAAATAAAATATCAGGATTCGATAGTATAGATATGGAAGAATACTTAATAAGAATAGAAAACATAGTTAAAACATACAACCCCGGTAAGGAAATAGTTAAAGCTTTAAACGGAGTTTCGCTCACTGTTAAAAAAGGAGAATTTATAGCCGTCATGGGAGCATCGGGTTCAGGCAAATCAACTCTTATGAATATAATAGGATGCCTGGATGTTCCTTCAAGCGGAAATTATTATCTTAACGGAGTAAATGTAGCTCATCTGGATGATAATAAATTAGCCGGTATCAGAAATAAGGAAATAGGCTTTGTTTTTCAGACTTTCAATCTTCTTGCAAGATCAACGACTCTCAGTAATGTTGAACTTCCGCTGATATATTCAAAAACAAATGCCGAAGAAAGAAAGAAAAAAGCCGAGTATGTTTTGGAGAAAGTCGGTCTCGCAAACAGGATGTATCATAAACCGAACGAGCTTTCGGGAGGCCAGAAGCAGAGGGTGGCGATCGCAAGAGCGCTCGTAAACAGTCCTTCGATAATTCTTGCCGATGAGCCGACAGGAAATCTGGATTCAAAAACCAGCTTTGAGATCATGAACCTTTTTAATGCTTTGCACGCAGAAGGAAACACTCTTATCGTTGTGACGCACGAACAGGATATTGCCGATTTTGCTAAGAGAATAATCCGTTTAAAAGACGGTGAGATCGAATTTGATAATATGAAGAGCGTATAAATTGCGTCACATTTATGAAGCAATACTTATTTCGCTGAACTCTCTGAAAGAAAATAAACTAAGAACATTTCTGACCCTTCTCGGCATAATGATAGGAGTGACTACAATTATATTCATTCATTCCGTTTTAAAAGGCACCGAAAAATATTTTGTTGACAATTTATCTTCATTGGGCCTAAATACCCTTTATATTTCTAAATTTTCATGGTACGGGAACAACAACTGGCCGAACGAAAGAAAACGGAAAGCACTCACTATTGAAAATGCCGATTTTATCAGGCAGAACTCAGATATGGTTGAATATGTTACGCCATTAATGAATGTATGGGTAAGAAGTATAAAATATAAATCTAATGAAGTTAAATTCGTTAATATAAAAGGCAGTACCGAAGATTATGAATATACTTCTGATTCCACACCTGAACAGGGAAGGTTCTTTAACTCAAATGAAGTTGAGAGAAATTCCAATGTCGCAGTTCTCGGAAATGAAGTCAGCAAAGCACTGTTCGCGGAAGAAGACCCTTTGGGAAAGATCATCAATGTAAGAGGGAGAAAATTCATGGTTATAGGAGTTGAGGCAAAAAAAGGTGAAGTTTTCGGTAGCAACATTGATAAAGAGATCGTGATACCGATAGGATGCCTCAGTAAATATTTTTCATGGAATAAGTGGTACGGTGTAGATATAATGGTCAAAGCTAAAGATCCTACAAAAGTGAATCAGACGATTGAGGATATAGCCTCGCTTTTAAGAATATCGAGAGGTCTTAAACCGGACGAGGAAAATGATTTCTCTATCAATGAAATAAATCAAATTATTGATTTCTTAAAAAAAGTTACAGCTTTAATGCGGCTGCTGATCCTTGCGATAGGTTCACTGTCGCTTCTTGTCGGCGGTATCGGCATAATGAATATCCTGCGTGTCTCTGTAACCCAGCGAACGAGAGAAATAGGGACCCGTAAAGCTATAGGCGCCACGAGCAGAATAATAATGTTTCAGTTTACAATTGAATCCGTTATTTTATGCCTGTTCGGCGGAGTTTTCGGTATAGTTGCAGGTTTTGCGATCGCAAAGATCATAAGCAGTTTTACACCTTTGCCTTCAACCGTATCAATATCATCAATATTAATTGGAGTCGGTTATTCGGCATTGGTGGGCCTGATATTCGGATTTTATCCCGCAAAGAAAGCAGCAAAATTAAATCCTATAGACGCTTTGAGGTACGAGTAATATGATCAGAGATATAATTCTAATTGCCCTGATTTCTCTCAAAACAAATAAACTTCGTTCCGCTCTTACTATGCTCGGAATAATCATCGGTATAATGGTCATAGTTCTTATGCAGGCGGCTATTGAAGGATTCAGGGAGGAAATAAAAGCACAGATCAATACTATGGGAACTTCAAGTTTTGTTCTTACGAGAAGACCGGTCTTCCAAACTGGGCATGACTGGGAAAAATATATCGGAAGGAAAAGAATTACCGGTAAACTGATACCGATTATAACGAGAGACTGCGAAAGTGTGGGAGGAGTAATTCCTATACTGAATGACTGGAACGAAGAGGTTAGATTTAAAAATAAAAAGACAGAAAATAATGTCAGGATTACCGGAGCAGGAAGAGGATGGATAGATCTGTCAGGATTTGAAATAAGCGAAGGAAGATATTTCTCCGACAACGATTATGAATATAATCAGAATTTTGTAATTATCGGGCATACGGTTAAAAAAACATTATTTGATGTATTCGATGCCACAGACGAGTATATTTTTATTAAGAATGAACGGTTTAAAGTCATCGGCGAATTTAATGAGAAAGGAACAAAATTCAATGAAGATCAGGATAATTTCGTCTGTATAACCGATTATCATTTTGAGAAATTATACGGAAAAGCGGATAATATTGAACTTCTGATCTCCGCCAAAACCCAGGGATTACTGCCCAAAGCAATGGATGAAGTAATTATGTCGCTTCGAAGAGAAAGAAATCTGAAAGCGGATGACGAGAACGATTTTGAGATAATCACAAAAGACGAAATTACAAAGAAAATGAACAGTATTATAGCAATAATTTATCTCGTAGCTTTATCAATCGGAGGAATGTCCCTTCTGGTAGGCAGTATAGGAATAATGAATATGATGCTTGTTTCGATCACGGAAAGAATAAATGAGATTGGAATAAGACGGTCTCTCGGAGCGAGTAAAAAGAATATTAATTTTCAATTTCTGACCGAATCCGTAATTTTAAGTTTCACAGGCGGCGGTATCGGAATCTTCCTTGGAGTTTCGATTTCAAAATTAATTTCTCATTACACAAAATACTCAACTACCGCTCCGTTTTGGACGATTGCGACTGCATTTCTGGTCTCTATCGTTATTGGACTGCTTGCAGGAGTATATCCTGCACATAAAGCCGGAAACCTTAATCCTATTGACGCATTAAGGCAGGAGTAACAACGAATATATCCGTTAAATTTCTTGAACTTAATGAATAAATTTCGTACTTTATAAGCTGTTAAAGAATGGACAATTGCTGATGCATATAATCGAACAAATAGAAGCTGTTTTAGAAAAAGGCACTCTTGATTATTCTCCGGAAACGAGATATGTTTTCAGAACTGATACAACTAAATTCACGGGCAATCCGGATGTTGTCGTTAATGTGAAGACCGAAAATGAGGTCGCTAAAATTGTTTCAGTCGCAATAAGCAACGGAGTTTCGGTTATTGCAAGAGGTGCAGGAACGGGAATGAGCGGCGGCGCTGTGCCTATCAAGGGCGGTATTCTTTTAAATTTCGAGACTATGGACGAGATCATCAGAATAGATCAAAAAAAGAAACTCGCTTTCGTTCAGCCCGGAGTGATCACGGATGTTCTAAGAGATGCAGTTAAAGGTTTCGGATTATATTATCCGCCTGATCCCTCAAGCAGTGCAGTTTCTACCATTGGAGGAAATTTTGCGGAGAACGCCGGCGGTCTGCATTGCGTAAAATACGGAGTTACAGCCAGGTATGTCAAAGGTTTCAAGTTCGTTGACAGTGCCGGAAATATTCAGAAATGCGGCGTTTACGATGAAGAAAATTCATTCCCCGGATCGTTCGTAATGATAGGCTCCGAAGGTACTTTGGGAATTGTAACGGAGATTGCTCTCGAACTGATAGACAATCCGCCGCTTTACGATACCTATATCACTTACCACAGAAGTTTACTGAAGGCAATTGCGACCGTTATAAAGATCATGAACATGGCGATAAATCCCGCAGTCATCGAGCTCATAGACAGAGATGCGCTCAAAGCTGCCATATCTTATTCCGACATTTACCTTCCCGAAAATACCGAAGCGGTGCTGATAATAAAATTAGATTCATATTTCCTTCCGGAACTTTTGGAGAAATCAATCCTGATCGAGAATATTTTCTCATTATTAAAAATTATGGAATTCAGAAAGGCGGAAAATATTGAGGAAGAAAACTCGTTCTGGGCATTAAGAAAAGCCGTTTCTACTTCTATTAAAAAAATATCGCCCGATAAAATGAACGAAGACATCACCGTGCCTTTGACGAATATGTACGCCTTCATAGAATCAACAAGAGCGATTTCGGAAAAACATAACCTCAAAATCGTTGTTTACGGTCATGCGGGGGACGGGAATCTGCATGTGAATATACTTTTCGACAAAAATAATAAAACCGAATCAAACAATGCCGGGCTGGCTTCGGAAGATGTGTTCAAAAAAGCGATCGAACTCGGTGGAAATATCTCCGGCGAACACGGCATCGGTCTGGCTAAAAAGAGTTTTATGAGCATGCAGTATTCAAAAAACGAAATAGTTTTTATGAAAAAGATAAAAAAAGCCTTTGACCCCGAAAATATTTTCAATCCCGATAAAATCTTTAATGATTCAAAAGGATAATTATGCTTACTTTATTTGCGTTTATCATACTGCTCGGAATAATAGTTTTCATACACGAACTCGGACATTTCATTTCCGCAAAAATATGCGGCATGAGAGCGGAGATATTTTCTCTCGGCTTCGGAAAGGCATTATTAAAAAAGAAGTTCGGTAATACGGAATACAGAATCGCATGGATACCATTGGGCGGGTATGTAAAAATATCGGGAATGATGGATGAGAGCATGGACGGAAATTCTATAAAGGGAGAATCTTACGAATTCGAATCGAAGAATTTCTTTCAGAAATCGTTTGTGATACTTTCAGGCGTGATGATGAACTTTTTACTCGCAATTATTATTTACTCGCTGATTACATTCATAAACGGTATTCCCGAAGTAAATTCCACAGTAATAAAAGGATTTGCTGAAAATTCCCCTGCTGAACAGGCCGGTATGATCATAGGTGATGTTATCAACGGGGTGAATGGTAAAGCTGTTCACGATTGGAGAGGGCTTACAGAGATTATACACAACACTCCTGACAAGGATATTTTGGTTACAATTTCAAGATCCGACTCTATCTTTATAATACCCGTCAGAACAATTGCCGTACGAACGCTTATTGACGGCGAAATAAAAACTATCGGGCTTATCGGTATATTTTCCGAAACAGAAATAAAAGACGCGTCAATTCTTGAATCACTGAAAGAAGGTTCTTTGGCTACCTGGAACTGGATTAAAATCGGATGGCTTTCTGTAAAAATGCTTGTAACGGGTGAAGCTTCGCTAAAAGATTTGGGAGGTCCATTATTAATTGCGCAGATGACCGGAGAAAGCGCGAAGGCAGGAATATGGGCTTACTTGAGCTTTATAGCTTTTATAAGCGTTAACATAGGCTTTCTGAATGTTCTGCCGGTTCCTCTCCTTGACGGCGGACATTTCATGTTCATTTTGTACGAAGGTGTCACGAGACGAAAGATCCCTCCAAAGGTCAAATTCCGCATTTTGCAGACGGGGATGTTACTGCTTTTCTTACTTATGATAATCGTACTTTTTAACGATACAAGCAGACTGCTCACGAAAGAAAATCCGGCTGAAATTGAAACAAAAAAGGAATAGCTTTGAAATTTGAACTTGAATATACTTCTGCGGACTCAAAAGCTAGAGCGGGGAAACTGACAACTGATCATGGAGTGATAGAAACTCCGATTTTTATGCCTGTTGGAACCTTAGGCAATGTAAAAGCTCTGACGAACAGGGATCTTTATGAAGCTCAGGCTCAGATCATACTTGGAAACACTTATCATTTGAACAACAGGCCGGGTATGGACATAATCAGATTGGCCGGCGGTCTTCATAAATTCATGAATTTTGAGAAAAATATACTCACCGACAGCGGCGGATTTCAGGTGTTCAGCCTTGCGAGCCTGACTAAGA
This sequence comes from Candidatus Delongbacteria bacterium, assembly GCA_022013635.1. Taxonomy (GTDB): domain Bacteria; phylum UBA4055; class UBA4055; order UBA4055; family UBA4055; genus JAKLPX01. Next base: position 2,786 of record JAKLPX010000088.1, on the reverse strand, counting down.
TAAAAGATGAAGGTGTTCATTTTCAATCCCATCTTGACGGAACAAAGTTCTTCTTTACTCCTGAGGGTGTTATTGATATTCAGCGCATCATAGGCTCTGATATCATGATGGTGCTTGACGAATGTTCGCATTATCCGGTTGAACACGCTCAGGCAAAAAAAGCCGTTGAAAGAACGACGCATTGGGCAAAACGCTCTATCGAACATTTTAGAAATACAGAACCCCTATACGGTCATGCGCAAACGGTTTTTGCCATCGCTCAGGGTTCCGTGTATAAGGATCTGAGAGTTCAGAGCTGTAACGAACTCGCCGACCTTGATTTTGAAGGCTATGCAATCGGCGGCGTATCGGTCGGCGAACCTCCTGAAATGATCCCTGAGATCGCGGAAGTATGCACAGATATTCTTCCGAAAAATAAACCCCGCTATTTAATGGGTGTCGGAACTCCGAAGGATATTCTAAACTGCATCGAGGTTGGAGTGGATATGTTTGACTGTGTAATCCCGACGAGAAACGCAAGGAACGGCACTGTGTTTACAAAAAACGGAAAGATCATCTTAAAAGGCGCGAAAGTTAAAGAAGATTTTACTCCGATAGATGAAATATGCGAATGTTATACATGCAGAAATTACACGAAAGCATACATCAGACATCTATTCAATTCAGGCGAAAAATTGGCAGGTCAGCTTGCAACAATTCACAATATTTATTTTTATATTTGGTTGACAAGAGAGTCAAGAAATGCTATAATTAATGATAGTTATAAAGAGTTCAATAAAATGATACTTGAGAATTATTGACGGAGGTTATTTTTGGATCCTAATACTAAAAAGACGATTATAAGGCATCTGATTGTTTTTTGCGCTATAGTAGCGGTCATTTCATCCTATATATTTTTCTTTGATAATAAAACCTATCTATGGACATTTTTCACGCTTTATACTTTATTAACGATCATTCTGCATTACTATTATGTATCTGTCCAAAAAGTCAGACTGGCGCAGATGATCAGAAAGGAAGAGGATATGCTTAAGCAGAAAGAAGAATCGCAATCCAAAACCGAATATCTCAAAAGCTTAAGAAAGAAGAAGATTTTAGAAGAACAAACCAAAGCTGTTCATACCCTCATCGTGGCTCAGAATCATAAAATAAATTCGCTTTTGAACGGAATTATCGGGTACTGCTCAATCCTCTCAAGCAAGCTTGAAAAATCGGATATCGAAGGCAAAAGCTCTTTTATTAATATTGTCGGAAAAGTAAAAAACAGCGGTGATTCCATCAACAAAATGATGAAAGAGTTCGACGATCCCGAAAGTCGAACTTTCAAAGAAATTTTTGATACGAAAGAATATCTCGATATAGAAAAAGAATATTTGGAAAAAGATTTAGGATAGAAACCGATACGGCAATTTTTTTTGATATACCCGTTTCAGATTAATTTATTCGATTAAATTCTTCAGCGAATTCCGACACTTTTAAGGCATCTTTCACACTGAAATTTCCGATTGAGGTGCGTCTCAGATCTTTAAGATGTCCGTAAGTGCCCAGCCTCTCCCCTATATCGTTTGCAAGCGAGCGGATATAAGTCCCTTTTGAGCAGTGAACTCTGACTCTTATAATATCGGTCTCTATGGCTGATATATCTATGGAATGAATTGTGACTTTCCTCGGTTCTCTTTCGATCTCAATGCCTTTTCTGGCAAGTTCATACAGCCTTTTGCCGTCTTTTTTGATCGCTGAGAACATCGGCGGAATTTGCAGATTTTCCCCGACGAAACTCATCACAACTTCCCTTATCTGCTCTGCTGAAACTTTTAGATCAGAAGTTGCAGTCACTTTACCCGTTCTGTCGTAAGAATCGGTCTTTTCGCCCAGTTTGATCTCTGCTTCGTAAACTTTATCTGCCGCCATAAGCCCGTTCTGCCTTTTCGTAGCTTTACCGACTAAAATAAGCAACAGTCCGGTCGCAAAAGGATCAAGCGTGCCTGCGTGACCGATCTTTTTAATTTTTAGAATACCTCTTAATTTTGCAACGACATCGAAGCTGGTCCAATCGGGCTCTTTATCAATCAGAACTATAAAGCCGTCTTCCGGTATTTGCGAAGAAATCGAAGATTTATTGCAGATGAATATATCATTTGTTTCCGGCATAAAATTCCAGACAAGCCGTTTTAAGTTCATTTAATATTGTGTCTTCAAAATCCTGATATGAGCCGCTAAATTTTATGCCTGCCGCATTTTTATGTCCGCCGCCGTCCCATTTTAACGAAAATTTGCTGACATTAAAATCGCCTTTTGATCTCAAACTGATCTTATATTTATTTTCGGAAACTCTTCTTATAAATATTGACGCTTCAGCTTCCTCAATAGAATTCAAAATCATCTGAACAGGCTCGTTTTCGATTAAGGGATTATTTTCCTGATCGTTATAGGCAAGAGCTATTTTTTCCTTTGTAAAAAGTGTTATTTTGGAAGCTATTTCGCTCACTTTAACAGTCTCTTCATAGCTAAGTCTCATGAATATTCTATCTGTAATATCTGCAAGGTTCGAACCGTAAGACATCAGCTCTTTAACGATATTTACCGTCTTTATATCCGTATTCCCGAATCTCAATCCGCCGGTATCGGAAAGCACCCCGCTCAGTAACGCATCGGTAACATCTTTTCCGATCTGAAATCCGTTATCCTTTAATATTTCAAAAACAAGCTGTGATGCAGAAGCCGCTGTCGGATCTACATAATTAAATGATCCGAACGATTCGTTTGTGGGATGGTGGTCAATATTT
>JAKLPX010000087.1 GCA_022013635.1 Candidatus Delongbacteria bacterium | reverse complement strand
TCGCACGGGCAGTTTACAGCGCCCGGGAAGAGATCAAGTTCGCTTTACTGTTGGAATACATTATTAAATTTAATTCCCAGGCAGTTATAAAGCGGCTCGGTTTTCTTCTGGAATTACTGGAAATTAAAACGGTTATAATAAAAGACTTAGAGAATCTAAAAACTAGCTCTGTAGTTTTGTTAGATACAGAATTGCCTAAAACCGGAAAAATAAAAACAAGATGGAGTATCATGCAGAATATTGAAACGGAAACAATTAAAACGGCGATCTATACATGATAAAATACTTGTTGAAAAACTCCGGTCAGTCATGCAAAGAATGCAGGCAAGAGATTTTTATGATATCTGGTACTTACTCGAAATTCATGGACTGGAAATTGATTTTTATAAGAATGAATTTAAAGCAAAATGCAAATCCAAAGGCATAAATCATTCAGATTTCCAGAGTAAATTAAATCAAAGACTCCCGCAGTATAAATCAAGGTGGGAAAAATCTATGAAAGACCAAATTAAATATCTGCCTGAGTTTGATAAAATAGAAAGAGAAGTTTTAAGACACTTACGAAATTTTTTGTAATTCAGCTGCGTCTGAATCCTTTGTATTATGTAAAAAGAATGGTTTAGGTAGAGGCTGAAGATAAAGCTAAGTATAAGAGCAAATAATGCTAAAACCTAAAATATTACTTGATAATATAAGGTTAAAGCCATAAATTACATATCATAATATCAGGGGTAAGCCTTATGAAGAAAGGAAAAATATTATTAGATCAGCTTGATAACAGAATCGAAAAGCTGAAAGAATTCGGAAATATTTCTAAACCTCAAAGCGGATGGGTAAATTCTGTAAGACTGGCATTAAGTATGTCGCTCAGACAGCTTGGTAATATGATGTCGATGAAAGCTCCGTCTGTTAAAGAGATTGAACAAAGAGAAGTTGAAGGATCTATATCTATAAATGTACTAAAGAAATTTGCTGAAGCGCTTGATATGAAATTCGTTTACGGATTTATTCCTAAGGAAGGATCACTTGAAAAAATGATCGAGAAAAGAGCTTACGATATCGCTCGTGAAGTTGTAAGGTGTACTTCTGTCAATATGAGTCTGGAAGATCAGAAGAATACTAATGAGAGATTGAATAAAGCTGTAAAGGAAAGAGCTGAAGAGATCATTAGGGAGATGCCGAGGTATTTATGGGAGCAGAATAAAAAAGATATGTTCAGTTTAAAAGATTATATACCTGAAAAGGAACTAGACTTGTTTTGTAAAAAACATAAGATAAAGTCACTGTCATTATTCGGTTCTGCGATTCGTAATGAACTGAAGCCTGAAAGTGATATTGATATTCTGATCGAATTTGAAAAAGGTTGCACTCCCGGTCTGATCACTTTTATGGGTATTCAGCAGGAACTTGCCGTTCGTATAGGCAGGCAGGTCGATCTTAGAACACCTTATGATCTTAGCGATAATTTCAGGGATTCCGTTGTAGCGGAATCAAAGGCAGAATATGTTTCAAGACGATAATACAAGATTAAAACATATGATAGATGCATGTGAAGAAGCAATTTGTAGTCAACTGAAAATGATGTCAGCTGACGGAAAAACAACTCGTCAAAAAAATGTTACTTATAGACGGTTGTTAACATATTCATACTTAAAAATGTCAAATAATAGTTCCTAAAAAAGGAACTTTTCTATTGACAATGCTTTTTTATATAAGTAAATTGCTATATGTACGGAGATACGAAAGATAATGCATGTTATAAAATTAAGAACTATTGAAGAGTATTATGAATCGAATAATCAGAGTAAAAAGCAACATCTGGCATGGTATGAAGAGACAAAGGCAGCGGAATGGAAAACACCTAAGGATATTAAAGATAGATATTCGTCAGCTTCGATTTTATCAGATAATATCGTTGTGTTTAATATAAAAGGTAACAACTATAGGCTTGTAACAAAATTATCGTATAAAAATCAGACTGTGTTCATCAAATTTATCGGGACACATCCTGAGTACGATAAATGGATAAAGAAAAATCTGTGAGGGAATAAATGGAAGTGACATATAAGAATATAACTACAGAAGAGCAATACAACCAATACCTTGATGAATTTGAGAAACTTATGGATATTGATCCTGATGAGGGTACGGAAGAGGGCGACAAATTCGATCTTCTTCTTCTTCTAATTGAAGAATATGAGGCAAGAAACTATAAGTTAGAACGGCCTGATCCGATCGACGCGATCAAATTCAGGATGGAACAGATGGGATTGAAAAATAAAGATCTTGAAGATATTATCGGATCAAAAAGCAAAGTTTCAGAAGTTTTGAATAAAAAGATCAAATTAAGCCTGAATATGATAAAGAAGCTCCACAAGTACCTCGGGATACCTGCAGATGTGCTTATTCAGGACACTTATTCATATAATGTGCACACAGGAAAGCTGATGGCGGTCGGAGAGAAAAAAAGACCGTATGGAAAGAAGTAAAAAGTTCCTTTTTAGTGTAGTGTATTTTTTAAAGTCATAAAATAACCCTTGACTTTTGTTAACTTATAGGTTAATTTTAGGTATGAAAAAGAATTCAAAAGACCTATATAAAGACATTGATGATTTCTTTGCAGCTGATTTTACCCCAAATCAAAAAGCTTGGGATATGATCCACGATTTCTATCATCTGATACTCACTGAAATGGAGAAAAAGGGAATCAGACAGGTTGATCTCGCAAAAAAGCTGAATAAAAGTCCCGCTGCTGTTTCGAAGCTTCTGAATAAAACTCCTAATATTTCTCTGAAGAAAATGGTTGAGCTTGCTGATAGTGTCGGTCTGGATCTTGTGATAACTTCTGTCAAAAAAGAAATCTATAAGACTGAGTCGAAAATGCTGATGGTCGCAGAAGATAAAGCAGGATATAAGAAAAAGTAATGATAACACAGCCTGAACAAAAAGATCATGAAATAAATAAGTGTCAAGTAAAATGAGTAAAAAACTTGACAAAAAATGCTTAATTGTGTATATTGCAATTGAGGATAATAATGGATTATATAGAAAATGAAAGTGTCAAAAAAAATATTGAACAAAATTAACAAGATTGAATCTGGAAAAACTTTTGGATATAATGATCTGAATATTGAAATGAATGAATTTTCTGCTGCATCCAAAATTATAGAAAGATCTATTAAGAAGGGCGTGAT
>JAKLPX010000086.1 GCA_022013635.1 Candidatus Delongbacteria bacterium | reverse complement strand
TGAAAAAATTTCTTATCATATATACCGTAATGACATTTATATAGGAACAACGAAAAAAACAACATACGCAGATTGTTTTCTCGGTACAGGGGAGTACTCATATTATGTAAAAACATATTACTTGATCTATGATTCAGAATCTGCCTCGACAAACAATGTTTCAGTAACCATAGAAGAAATTAAATTATTACCATTTGAAGAATCTTTCGAAAATGCAGGATATATACCAGCAGCATGGTCACAAATAATACCTTCTACAGACCATCCCTCATGGGAATTTGTTACACAAAGCTATAATGGTATAACTGGTTATGAAGTCGGCGAGTATTTTGCATATTTACGTGGAAACCCAATTTCAACAGTATTATCAAACCCAAATCATGAATCTTCAGTTTTGAAGACAGCTATGTTTGATTTGTCTAGCTATGAATCAGTCAACATTAGCTACGATTTTATAACACAATCAACCCCAGACGGTTTATTAAGTGATCTTAAGTTATATATTGTAAACGACAAGGTAAACACTGGTACTAAATTACTTATTTGTGAAAATACCTGGAATTATTCTGAATGGCAGGGCACTGACTGGATTCCTGTTCCTATTCAGGCATTAACAGACAGTTGCCACTTTGAATTCCATGGCACCTCATTTAATGATCAGCAAGCTGACGAAGCGATAGCTTCAGTATTTTTAGATTATATTTGGATTATGGGAGAAGTATTAGCATATCCGCCAAGCAATATTAAAATCATAAACAATCAAAGCTTTATTACATTAAGTTGGGATCCGGTACCGAATGCAAGATCATATCATATTTATAGATCCGAGAATCCTGATAGAAATTTTACCGAAATTGCTGTAGTAACACCATTAAATTATGGGAATCAAATTCTGCCTACTAGCTATACAGATATAATAAAAAAGCCAAGTTCTAATCCACACACCGGGACTACAAGTATCACACCCGCAGTTGATACAATATTAAAACCGTATTATTACAAGATAGCAACGGAAGTGTTACCAAGCAGTAGTAAAACAATAAATACAAAGTGATCCGGAGAATATTATGAAAGCACTTTTTCTTATACTAATGATACATATTTATACTTTCGGCAGTGTTTCTTTCCCGAGTGAATCATATGGTGCCAGAACATACGGATTAAAAGATTCCAGTTATGTCAATATTTCATATCCTTTTGACATGGGCTATAATACGGTAGGCGATATTGATCCTGACGGCGAATATATAAACATTATATCAAAATATGATTCATGGCAGCAGAAATGGCGTTCAGCATCATACATTCCCGAACTGGAAACATGGGCAACTAATTTTATGATACATATAGGAAATGTTTATAGGGTTTATGTGTATAGTGATTATGCACCGTCTTTAGGATTTGCAGGGCAAACTATTGATATCCCTTCATATAACCTTACAACATATCTGAATCAGAGTTACTTCTATAAAGGTTATAACTATATTATGCATCATCCCAAAAAATCAGAAATTCTAACAGCTACGCAATTGGGAAATGAACTCATCTATTGTGATTGGGTTGTTCGCACAAATCCATATACAAATGAAAAATTGAGTACTTCTTATGACAATGCTGCTAATACTTGGGACAATGACTTTGATATTCATATTACAGATCCTTTAATGGTCAATGTGTGGACACCACAGACATGGCCATCCGAATCTGAACTAACTAAAACAGGTAGTAAATCAGAACCGCAACCTATCCAAATCAATGAACCTATGCCTGTTTATTATCATATACAGAATGCAGGAAAAGGCGATTATGATTTTACTATAGCTGATTCCAAAAATTGCCCCGTCAAATTCAATGCATGGATAACCGGAAGAGAAAATGAAGTTTTAACTCAAGATGATTTCGGGTGCGGGTATGAGCAGATCGGAGATATTTTCTCGGCAATTTATATTAATCTTGGAAATTTTGAGTCAAAATGGTCAGAAGGAGAAGAAGTTAATTTCCAGGTGATTGATGAAACCTCAAAAGACATAGCTGGTAATACTCTACAAGGTTATGGCAGTTACAAGATCTCAAAGTTGAATAAACCGATTGCAAGGGGTTTTGATCCTGTTATTAAAGACAGCGGAGATCCGATCGTTCTTGGAACACCAGCTGGGACTGACGATATTGTACCGTACGAAACGACCTTATATCAGAATTACCCTAATCCTTTTAACCCTGTAACAACAATAAAATACTCACTAAAACATGACGGGTATGTAAAATTAACAGTTTATAACTATGCTGGACAGTTAGTGTCGATTATTACAGATGAGAAGCTTAAAAAAGGCTATCATAATGTGATATTCAATGCGGAAAATCTTAGCTCTGGCGTGTATTATTATACTCTACATACCGAGAATAGGACTATAAGTAAAAAAATGCTGATAATAAAATAAACACGAGGGTTCGTTTAAATGAAAAAATTATTATTACTGAATATTTTTATAGCAGGTTGTATTTTTTGCCAGCAGCCAATGAAATTATTACCAGTAACAACTGAAGTAAAGCCTTATTTGCAGTTATATAGAGTATCTGATTCTTACAAATTATGTACACCGGAAACTGTCCCTGCAACAATAGAAGCCGGAATCAAATATGCCGGGCAAAAAGAGGGACAAGCTGTATCTTTTCCGTCAGTGAGTATAAATGTCGAGATAACTAATCCTAACAATAGCATTGTATCTACTGTAGTTACAAATAATACAGGCGGAAATGTATCAATACCTTTTACAGGATCTGCTATTGGTCGATATTCTATTACAGCTACGATAAACAGTTCTACATATCCTGAATTCTCAATTTACACACAAACATTTTGTGTTATGATTGCTAACGATATTGATGGTGATGGTGATCCCGATCCTGATAGCAGTACTGACGGTGATGAAGACTCTGAAGGGGAGTTATTAGTTAATCTGACAATAGAAAATGATTTAACTGAATGTATGGAAGGAAGAGAGTTAACATTTACTGCTGTAATCTCAAGGGATATTAACATAAACAAAGATGATTATTATTGGTCGTATGTGTGCACTTTACCGGATGGAACTGAATATACAACTTCGGTAGGACCTGTGACGGATAGGACATTAACTTATGATATAACTATGGATAATCTTCTTGATGGAGATACAGACCACTTTTATCCGGCATATTCATATGTAATTTTAGAAAGTAACACTGCAAAAGGAATAATAGAGTCCAACAAAAGAAATTTTAAGGTATTTGAGTTGTTTATTAAACGAATTTGGGATACTGAACCAAACGGAATTGAAAATGACTGGAAAGTTGTTTTAGGTGAAGACTTTTGGTATGAAGTGATAGCTCCTAATAATCAAAGTGCTTTAGAAGAAATGACATGGAATTGGGAATTTTTACAGGGAGCAACAAAAAAATGGTCACTCGAATCAACTATGGAAGACGGTAACTTTT
>JAKLPX010000085.1 GCA_022013635.1 Candidatus Delongbacteria bacterium | reverse complement strand
TTCAATTTTACGATTTCATTATCGGATAATAACGGTTTGTATAAAGTATGTTTGTCTGCCGAAGACTATTTTACAGGAGAAGACTGGGAAATTAAGACCATAAAAAACATTCAGAACGGCGAACTTACTGTTTCCTCAATTTATAAGGATTATCCTGTGGTTCAGGACTCTCCGTTTCAAAAGTTTTATTTAAAAATTACGGCTTCTGACGAGTCCGAAAACAGTATTACAAGCACAAAATTAGGTTTTTATATTACAAAACCATACCCGTTTAATCTGTTTTACGAATCTCTCGTGCTAATTAAAGAAGTAGATGGAGACAGTGTTGATTTTAGGGAAAAGCATGGCAAACTGGGGTTTGTTCAATTCATATCCAAGGGATGTCTTTCATGTGTTGATGAGGCAAAAGCGATGAAAGAAATGTATTTGGATACTACATATTATGATCTTGATCTTTATAGTCATTCTTTGATCGGGAACTATACCTTTACCGAAGCAGAATTTAAAAGCTTTAAAACGAGGGACTATAAACTTCCTTATGATTGCTTTTATGACAATCCGGGTAATATAAAACATTTCTTCGAAACCCTGCTCGGAAAACAGATAGAGAATGAAGTATTTGCCGTTTTGCCCGACGGCAAAATATTCGAATACAATTATCTGGAAGGTAATTTTACGGACTGGATCCGTTCAATGTACTGCAGGGCATATCCGAATTAACTTATAAAAGGATTAAAAATTGAAGATAAAACTTATTCTTATTCTGATTTTTTCAGCGATTGTTTCGGCGGAAGAAGTCAATATATCAGCCACAAATACTATGAAATTAGGTATAGGCAGAGAATGGGCCGGCGATGAGGCTAATGGTGTTGAATTGTCCAAACAATACTTTGAAGACTGGATTGATATTGAGATGGTTAAAGGTGATTTTACAGCGGGTTTAAGATATGAGGCAGCGGATTCAAGCCAGCATAACGAGGCCTTGAATGAGATTACAAAGCTGTATTTTAATTATTCAAAAAATAAGATCAATGTAACTGCAGGCGATTTTTACGGCTTTTTTGGTCGTGGAGTAGTATTCGGGCTGAAAGAATCTAAAGCTGACTTTTTCAACAGCAAGGTGACAGGCGGAAAATTTGAATACAGCGGAAAGAATTTCGGATTTAAAGCTCAGGGCGGAAAAAGTTATTTCAAATACATCAACGATTACTATCCGGCAGAGCAAATCGTGGATCGGTTTGACAATTCAATTCTCGGCAGCGAGATAATCCTTCCGTTAAGCGATTATTTCGGAATGGAGGAAATTTATCTAAGAATAGGTTGTTCATATCTCTATATAAAAGGGGACTATGTGCCTGAAAATCAGTATCTGTATGAAGAGATGTTCATAAAAGAATCGAATATCGGCGGAATAAGTTTTGAGATTAATGCTTATGATTTTGATTTTTTTAACGAATACGCAATAAAAAAGACTGAAAGAACTCCATCTCAAACAGGTTGGGCGAATTATTCTTCTTTAAACTATGCCATAAAAGGTTTCAGCATCGGACTGGAATTCAAGGATTATTATAAATACGGCGCAAATCCGAACGAACCTTCTTCCGGATTTACACCTTATCAGAATGCTCCCGAACTCATAATAGTCCATTCTTCTCACCTTCTGAATACTCATCCGCATGAAGTAAATCCAAACGATGAGATCGGCTATAAATTAACTGCAATGTACCAGTTAAAAGACAATATTGATATGAACGGTACTTTTGCTTTAGCTTCAAAGCACAACGAAGACGGTATTATCCCCGAGTCTTCTGAGGATTATTTACCTTATCTGGATTCTTGGATCGGTGCGAATTATACAGAAGAAAATTTCGGAATTACTTTCGGATTAGGCTATTTTTTAGATTCCCCTTTGGCAAAAGGCGTAAATCAGCTTATAATACCCGGAGAAGATAATTCCGCGAAAGTTTATTCAGACAAAAGAAATACATATATGGGTGAATATACGCTAAAATTGAATGAAACATCAAAGATCGCTTTGTGCGGTGAATTCCAAAGTGTTATCAACGAATATCTGGATAAAGAATATAACGATATTTACGGTTCTGTAGAATATGCATACTCACCTTGGGGATATATAAATCTTTCACTGATCACAACTTCACAGAAAGTTACAGGAGATGCTCCAGATTCATGGCTGGGAATAGAAACCGGCATTAATATCATGGAAAATCACAAACTTGAATTATTTTACGGAAGGGAAAGAGCAGGTATAAAATGTGCCGGCGGAACTTGCAGAAAGGTACCTGAATTTGATGGTTTTAAAATGACACTAATTTCAGAATTTAACTAAGAGGTAAAAATTATGAAAAGTTTAATTGTTTTGATTCTCACAGCCTTTGTAAGTCTTTTCGGGGGTTACGGTTTGTACGATATCGTGGATGATCTTTCTTGGCAGGATTCGGACGGAGGTGTTCCCGTTCAAAGATCGCTTCATAACCTGATAGACCAGGGGAAAGTAGTATTTCTAACATGGGGATACAACGGCTGAGGCGGTTGTGCAGCGGAGGCTCCGCTTCTTGAAGAAATATGGAATGAGTACGGCGATACAAATCTTCATATAGTTTTTTGTGAGACAAATAATAATAATTGGGACAGCGTAAACGGGATCGGATGGAGAACAAAATTCATTCCGCCGCTGACCTACTGGCTGACGATTTCATCTCAGCTTGGATCAGCTTATGGATTGTTCGGGAACGGTTATGTTCCGTATAATGTGATTATCGGACCGGGATATCAGGTTTATTCAACCGGTTCCGGATTTAATGAAACAGCATCCCGCAATACCATTGATGACGCAATTGCAAATTTTCAATTCTACCCGAAAAATATAATTACCGACCAGAGATTCGCGACGAACTCCGAATTTATTCTTGACCTTTCGGGTGTTTTTCATAACGAAACAGGACAACAGATCGTTTATACGGTCTATAACAACTCCGATCCTTTGATCCTTGATACAGCGATCAGCGGAAGCGAGTTAACAACAGTTACCAGTAATATTATGGGAAATACCGACCTGACAATTAAAGGAGCAGCCGGAACAAACGAGGCATTCTTTAAATTTAGCATCGAAACTTATAATCCGAATCTGACCGAAGCTGTCTTTCAGAATTTCGATTCAAGCTGGCCACCGGCGGAATGGACACTGAAAACAACCGGCGCAGGATGGATTCAGTCGTCATATTCCAGCGTATCGGGAAGTTTTTCCGCATGTCACGCAGATGATTCTGGCGCACAAAACGACTGGATATACTCACCCAAGGTTATGATTACAGAGCAGTCAATGCTGACTTTCTGGCAGAAAGGATTGTACACTTCATATTACGAATCGCATAGTATAGCATATTCAAAGGATGGGAACAGATTTACCTTGTTATATGCTGATCTTCCGGTTTCAACTAATTGGGAACAGGTTTTTATTGATCTCAGCTCTCTTGCAGGACAGGAAGTATTCATAGGATTTAATTATCAGGGAGACTATTCCGATGTCTGGCTCGTAGATGATGTACGAGTATGGACATATACCGGTATCGAAGATCAGAATATTGCAAAGGATACGAAATTATTTCAAAATTACCCGAATCCTTTTAATCCGTCAACTGAAATCAGTTTCTCTCTAAATTCAGAGCTATCCGTAAAACTGTCTGTTTATAATTCAAAAGGAGAATTGGTTGCAAATATATTTGAAGGAAGTCTGAAAAGAGGAATTCATAAATATATTTTTAATGCCGAGAAATTGAATTCAGGAATATATTTTTATTCTTTGGAATACGACAAGCGCAGGCTGATCAACAAAATGCTTTTGGTTAAGTGATCCTGTAATTATTTCAAAAATAGTTTGCTTTTGGAATAATTTATTCTTAAATTCGACCCGTTGAAATAACGGAAATGATGTAACTTAAGGAGTTATATATGAAAAAAGGTATTCATCCTAAATATGAAACAGCCACAATATCCTGCGTATGCGGAAACACTTTCGAATGCAGAACTACAGTAGGTGAAATAAAAGTCGAGATTTGTTCAAAATGCCATCCTTTTTACACAGGAAAGTCAAGAATATTGGATACTGCCGGCAGAGTTGATAAATTCATGAAAAAGTATAAAATCGTGAAAAAAGACGAAGAATAGCATTTGTCATTTGAAAGAAGATAAAGTTAATATAGGCGGACAAGCGGTAATTGAGGGCGTTATGATGCGTTCGCCGCAGTTTATCTCAACAGTCATCAGAAGATCCGACGGAAGTCTCGAGAGCAGATCTCAGGAATTCATTCCTCTTACCAAAAGGATTAAATATCTAAACATCCCGATAGTCCGCGGTGCTTTGGGTTTATTCGAAATGATGAAAGTCGGTATAGGCACGCTTAACTGGTCTGCCGATAAAGCGATCGAAGACGAAAGAAAGGCGAAAGGCGAAAAGTTTGAGGATAAGGATAAATCATTTGTCCAAAAATCTCTCGAAGCTCTCGGAACCTCAGCCGTTTTGATTATCGCTCTCGGAATATTCATGTATATACCTTATAAGCTTACGGACATTTTTGAGAGATTCAATTCAAATCAGTTTCTTTTCAATTTATTCGCCGGAATAATCAGGACGGCATTTGTGATTTTATATATGTATGCGATAAGTTTTATGAAAGATGTTAAAAGGCTTTTCGAATATCACGGAGCAGAGC
>JAKLPX010000084.1 GCA_022013635.1 Candidatus Delongbacteria bacterium | reverse complement strand
GGGAACAATATGCTGAGGTCGCTGGGACTGAGCAAGAGTTTTCGTAAGTCTGCGGAAATACTTCAAAAAGGTAAAACCGAGAAAATCAGTTACGGAACCGTAAACGGGGATAAAGCATTCTTTAACTGCAGTTTAGGTTTTACCTCATTCGTGTTACAAAAAAGAAAAACAAATTCGATAGCAGGATATTTTTACGACACTATCAGATTATTGCCTTCTTTCAAGGGCAGTAAAATAAGATTTCTGAATGAAGAAAAATCAATTGATATTTTTGCCGGATTTTTTATAAACACAAAAATTTACATGTCGAGGTTTAAATTTCTGAAAGTAAATAATTCTGAAAGTAAATTAATATTTTTCTATATTAAAAAAAACAATATTTTTAAAACCATAGCTACAGTCAGTCTGGCTTTTTTCGGCTTCAATGTTTATGATAAGACCGAAAAAGAAAAATACGCTGTAGAATTGGACGACAACTGTGAATTAGAACTTGACGGTGATATTTTAAAATTTCCGGATAATAACAGAACTCTGATCATCGGGAATGAGTCGTACATAGATATAATTAAAGGTTAAAATATAGGAGTTAGCATGAAAAAATACATCATAGCACTGTCATTATTTTTATTGGCAGTAACAGCATCAGCTCAGAATATTGGATTCAGGGGTATAGCTTCCGAACAAAGCGGATTGAAAATGTTCATCAATCCTTCACTTATGGGTTATGAACCGTCATGCAGATTAATGTTACTGTCCGAAGTGGAGGGCGATGTCGTAAGCGGTAGGGGCATAGGATTAAATCTCGGAACAATAGGTTTCGGTTATTTCAAGACTGATGATCTTGAAACATATACTTGCGCATCAGGGTCGGAAATTTTAACGGGATATTACTTCGGCAGTTCTCTGAGATGGTTTTCCGGTTCGGCACTTGATCCTGAATATGATCTTTCATTCACTATAAGACCTCTTAAATATTTTTCTTTTGCCTGTAATGTGCAAAATGTTTTTCAGACGAATACCGAAATATTAACGACGAATTCGGGATTGGCCGTCAGACCTTTCGGGGATAATAAACTTACTGTTGAAGGCGGCTTATCGTTTGAAAACGAAAAGATTGAGGATTCGTTTTATACGCTAAGTCTGGGTACGGAAATAATTGACGGACTGAATATTTCGGCAGGATATTCATCAAAGCTGAATGATTCGGATTACGACCCGATTTATGAGGCCGGATTAACCGTATCGCTTGACAGAATGAACATAGGCTCAAGAGCATTCAAATATGAAGATTCCGACAGATATTTCGATTTCGTCGAACTGAGCAGTGTCAATCCGCCGTCTTTTTTCAAAATAAAGAACTCCAAAATAGTTGAAATTGAACTCGAAGGTAATTATAAAGAAGAAGTCCCGAAAGGATTCTTCATAAATCTGTTCGGAGGAGCGGATAATAAAAGCGCGCGCCAATTGATAAACAGGATCAATAAGCTCAAAGAAGACAAAGAAGTGGCAGGAATTTTAATTAAGAGTAGAGATTATAAGATGACTTTTGCGAGCAGGGAAGAGCTGAGGAACGCGCTCGGGGATTTTAAACAGTCAGGCAAGAAAATATATTCGTATTTCGTTTCGGCTTCGCAGTCAAACTATTATCTGCTTTCAGTGTCAGATAAGATATATATGTATCCCGAAGGAGATCTTTCGCTTGAAGGACTTGGCGCAGAACTTATGTTCTTTAAAGGAATATTAGATAAACTCGGTGTAAAAATGCAGGTGATCAGGCACGGAAAATACAAAAGTGCGGCAGAGCCGTTTATTCAGGATCATGCCAGCCCCGAGAACATAGAACAGGTGGATAAGTTTTTATCAAGACTTGATGATCATTTAAAGGCATCTATTTCATCAGGGAGGAAAATGACTTCTGAAGAACTGAATGATCTGATGAACAGGATTCCTTATTATACAGGCAAGAGTGCTCTCGAAAACAAGCTTGTTGACGAACTTATCATCGAAGATAAGCTTGAAAAGGCAATCATCAAAGAAGAAAAAGACAAAATCAAAATCAGGAAAGACACACAATATTTTGCGTTTAAAGATCAGCAATCGAAATGGGATGCAATTTTTGACGGCAAGATAGCAATAGTTTATGCAACCGGTTCTATCATGACCGGCAAGAGTTCAGGCGGAAGTTTCTTCTCAGCTGACATAATGGGCAGCGATACAACCGTCGAACTTATCAGAAAGGCAAGAAAAGACAAAAATGTAAAAGCTATTGTTTTCAGGGTGGATTCGGGAGGAGGAAGTGCTTTGGCGTCCGATCTGATATTGACTGAACTTAAACTTGCGCAGGAAGAGGATAAAAAACCGGTAATTATTTCCATGGGCAGTATGGCGGCTTCCGGCGGATATTGGATATCTTGCTGCGGTGATAAAATATTTGCGGATAAATCAACATTAACGGGATCAATTGGAGTTTTCGGACTTGTTCCTTCAGTTGACAGTCTGTTTTCAAAGATAGGGATTAATACACAGAAGATAAAAAAGAACAAATTTGCCGTCCAGTCGATGTTCGAAGACATGACAAAAGATGAAACCGATTTTATGCAGATTTACATTGACGATTTCTATAAAGGTTTCGTTGAAAAAGT
>JAKLPX010000083.1 GCA_022013635.1 Candidatus Delongbacteria bacterium | reverse complement strand
CTGTCTGAACATCGCATCAACAAGGGTTGTTTTTCCGTGGTCAACGTGAGCAATAATTGCAATATTTCTTATTCTTTCATTGTTATTCAATTTTGGCATCAATTCTTCCTGTTATTATTAATGATAGACTCGTAAAAAGTGAATTTTCCCCGCTCCTGGTGGGAGGAGATTAAAATGACGGCATCACAAAAGGTCGGCGGAGTATAATCTCTTTCTGCATGATTGCAAACAAATACTGGAATAACAAAGGCCGCGTGATGTCCTAACGAAGTTTTTTTATGACCATCAAAGTTCTCTCTGAGTCAATATAAGGAAGTGAATATTTTACAACTTCTATATCATATAGTAGTCCTGAAGCAGTAATATAACCTCGTTTTTCATTGTCTGAAAGCCTTGCCGACTCAGTTTCCTTATAGCTTATTTTCCCCTTTAAGGCGATCATTATTCCATTCTCTGCAAGAACCGGTAATGCAGACTCAATAAATTTATCGAGGGATGAAAAGGCGCGGCAAATGACTACATCAAAGCGTTCTTTGTTTTCCGATAAATTTTCCACCCTCGCCTGAAAAGCATTAATACCTTCGAGACCGAGAGTCCTTATTACATGTTTCAGAAAAGATACTTTTTTCCTGGAAGAATCTACCAGGGATACCGAAAGAGACGGAAGAATAATCTTGAGCGGAATCCCAGGGAACCCCCCTCCGGAACCCATATCAAGCATTGATGAGCCAGGAGGTATTATGCGGGCAGGAGCTAATGAATCAAGAAAATGTTTGACGGCAACTTCAAAGGGATCTGTTATAGCGGTTAAATTTGTTTTTGAATTCCACTTTATAAGTTCCCCCGCATGTATCGAAAATTTTCCGGCTTCCCCTGATCCGACTTGAACAGCAAAATATTTTGCGCCACATATTATTATATCTTTCCACTCCGTCGAGCCTATTTGCATATTTATTAACTTATTGTAATATATGGTTCTTATCCCAATTAGTTGGGAGAAAGGGGTTGAGGGTTCAGGCGGATTTTCCACTCGAATCCTCGAACCCTTGAACCCTTGAATCCTGATATTCTACTCATGCTTAACATCCGCAAAATCCATAAGAATCTGGACATCGCTTCCACTGCTTGCAGATATTTTTGCATTCGGATACTTTTTCTTAAAGATGTGTATCATAGTCGGATTTTCCCGTAAAACCGTTGCCGAAAAACCTTTATAATTATTCTCCTTTGCAATTTTTTCAAGAATATCAAGAAGAAAGGAGGCAACGCCTTTACCCTGATAATCTTCGTGGACCACAAAAGCAACTTCCGCCCTTTCCGGTTCTTCCATTGCATATGAAGCGATTGCAATAATTTCCTGATGCCCGCCCTTTTGAACAAGGCCGATAACGGACATATTCTTTCTGTAATCGATGCTGGCCCATTGCTTCTGTACCACTTCATGGGAAAATATTTTCATTTTGTAAAAAAATCTGAGGTAGATCGTCTTCTCCTGAAGAGAGTAGAAAAAATTCCTGTATGCAAACTCATCGGATGGCAGAAGGGGTCTGAAATCGACTGTCTTGCCGCTTTTTAATTTGAAACTGTATTTATAGCTCTCAAGAAATAACAGATCGTCCTGTATGGGAGCTAATTGGTCTGAAAATATATAATGGCGTTTCTTTGCAGTCTCGATGAGTTCCTCGCGAAATTTCGGATGAGCAATCTGGACCAGTTCTATTACCCGCTGATAAATACTCTTACCTTGAAGTTCTGCAATCCCGTACTCGGTAATAACGAAGTTGACATCTCCCCTTGTAGTTGCCACACCCGCGCCTTCGCTCAGGTGCGAGACAATTCTGGATGTTTTCCCGTTCTGGGCGGTTGAGGGAAGAGCAATAATTGAAAAGCCGCCTTTTGACATGGCGCTTCCACGTAAAAAATCTACCTGATCACCTATCCCGCTGTAGAAAAGATAACCCATTGAATCAGAACAGACCTGCCCTGTTAAATCGACTTCAAGAGCGGAACTTATCGAAATCAGGTTGTCGTTTCGCGCTATCACTGTAGGATCATTTACAAATTCGGAAGACCGGAAATAAAACATCGGGTTATTATCAACAAATCTGTAAATTTTTTCAGATCCCATACATAAAGAAGCCACAACTTTTCCCGGAAGAAGTGTCTTTTTTTTGTTTGTAATAACTTTTTTTTCAAAAAGGGGCAAAAACCCGTCGGTAATAAGCTGGGTGTGTATCCCAAGGTCTTTTTTATTATCAAGATATTGAAGTATCGCATAAGGAAGATGGCCGAAACCTATTTGGAGCGTTGAACCGTCATCAACAAGCTGTGAAACATAATGCCCTATTCTCCTTGCTATCACGTCATCCTTTACGCCGGGAAGTGCTTCAACAAGAGGTTCTTCTTTGATCACGAGATAATCAATCTCGTCAATATGAACAAAACTGTCTCCCCAGGTCCTTGGCATCCTTGGATTCACCTGGGCAATAACAAGCTTGGCATTTTCCATCCCGGACCTTGTAATATCAACTGATACGCCAAGGCTGCAATAACCGAACTTGTCCGGAGGGCTTACCTGAATCATCGCCACGTCAAGTCCAATGCGATGGCTGGAAAAAAGACGAGGAATCTGCGAAAGATATGTCGGTATATAATCTATTTTCCCTTCAAAAGCAGCTTTTCTCATTGCGCTGCTTATAAAAAAGAGTTTCAGGGAAAAACGCCTGAGAAATGACGGGTCATCA
Organism: Candidatus Delongbacteria bacterium; assembly: GCA_022013635.1. GTDB lineage: Bacteria > UBA4055 > UBA4055 > UBA4055 > UBA4055 > JAKLPX01. Next base: position 571 of record JAKLPX010000083.1, on the reverse strand, counting down.
ACATATTGGGCAAATGTTGACGAAAGCATCTGATAAACCATTATGTCCTGAAGTCTGCTATCATTTACCAGTGCTCTTATAAGGTGCTGGGGCTCACCGCATCCTGTTCCGATAAAAACACGACTTCCTCTTTTAATTTGAGAAATGGCATCTTCGGCAGAAACAAGCTTTCCCGGACAGAAAGTATTTAAATCCAACATGGGTCTCCTTTTTTTCAGGTATTAAAATTTTGCCGTATATCTATCCCAACTTAAAATATTGTCAATAATGCTGATATATTTTTTTATTAAAGCTCCCCGCCGAAGACAACATGAAATGCGCCCGCTATTTTTTAGGTACAGGTATCTTACAATATACTCCCCAGAAACCAGTATAGCCCCATTCCAGTTACAACAGTTCCACTTAGTGATTTAGTTTTAACTGCAACAAGAAAAGTCGGTATGGCAACAATCATTTCCAAACTGTAAAGCGTTAATATTTTCGGAGTTCCGATTGTAACAAGTGCCGGCAGAAGCAGCGCACTTAGTACGGCAGCAGGAATAAGATCAAGCCATTCGATAAACCAGCCCGG
>JAKLPX010000007.1 GCA_022013635.1 Candidatus Delongbacteria bacterium | reverse complement strand
ATTTTCCCACATTGCATTAAAGCATTATCAATGTTATTGAACTTACCGCCGTCTGAAAATGAGTCGGGCGTAATATTAAGAATGCCCATTATTAAAGGTTTTTCTGCCAGATCGAAATATTTGTCTCTTGCTCTAAATATCATTTATCAGATCATGACCGTTTATTTTTAAATTCTTAGTGCTTATAGAAACAATTTCGTCAATTTGTTTACCGTTCAAAGTTTCTTGTTCCAGCAAAGCTTCTGCAATTTTATGAAGAGTGTCAATATTTTCTTTTAAAACCTCGCGAGTTTTTTCCAAAGCTTTGAAGATGATCTTTTGAACTGCCGCATCAATTTTTTTACCGATTTCTTCGGATATGCTTGTAGTTCTTGTTAATTCTTTGCCTAAAAACGGATTATCGTTCTTAACTCCGTAATGGATCGGTCCGATTTCTTCGCTCATACCCCATTCGCAGACCATTTTTCTCGCTATATCTGTTGCTCTTTCGATATCGTTTGACGCTCCGGTTGTTATATCGTTAAATATCAGCTCTTCGGCAACCCTTCCGCCGAACAGATGCAGTAATTTACTGAAAATATATGTTTTTGAATAAGAATGTCTTTCTTCTATAGGCAAATAATGAGTTAATCCCATTGCCCTTCCGCGCGGAATAATTGTCACTTTGTGGACAGGGTCGCTGCCTTCGGTCATTTTTGCGATCAGAACATGACCGGCTTCGTGATAAGCAGTCATTTTTTTCTCTTCAAAATTAATAACCGCCGATTTTCTTTCGACTCCCATCATAACCTTATCTTTAGCGTCATCAATATCGGTCAGATCAATGACTTTTTTGCCTTTTCTTGCGGCAAAAAGCGCCGATTCATTTATTATGCTGGCCAGATCTGCTCCGGAAAGCCCGGGGGTTCCTTTTGCGATAACAGAAAGGTCAATATCTTTTACCGTCTTGACTTTCTTTGCGTGAACCCTTAAAATCTCTTCTCTCGCTTTAACATCGGGATTATCAACTACAACATGTCTGTCGAATCTGCCGGGTCTCAGTAACGCAGGATCAAGCACATCAGGTCTGTTTGTTGCGGCAATTACAATTACATTATCTTCTGTATCGAAACCGTCCATTTCTACTAAAAGCTGATTAAGCGTCTGCTCTCTTTCGTCGTTTCCGCCGCCGATCCCGGTTCCCCTGTGTCTTCCGACCGCATCTAATTCATCAATAAACAATATGCACGGTGAATTTTTTTTGCTTTGTTCGAACAGATCCCTTACACGCGAAGCTCCTACTCCGACGAACATTTCAACAAAATCAGCGCCGCTTATTGTGAAGAACGGTACTCCCGCTTCACCGGCTACGGCTTTTGCCATTAATGTTTTACCTGTGCCGGGCGGTCCGGTCAGTAGCACGCCTTTAGGTACTTTGGCTCCCATTTCCGAAAATTTTGCAGGCTCTTTTAAAAAATCTATGACTTCCATTAATTCCTCTTTGGCTTCATCCGCTCCGGCAACGTCTTTGAAAGTGATTTTATTTTTTGTATTATCAACCAAACGGGCTTTACTTTTACCGAAAGTAAAAATCCCTTTTCCGCTGCTCTGACCGCCGCCCTGCATTTTTTTCAATAGATAGAACCATAGAAGAATGAACAGAATCCACGGTATCATCGAAATTAAAAAATCCGATACTCCGTATTGCTCCATCTGCATTTTTACAATAATACCTTTTTGAGTCCATTCATCAACAGTTTCTTTTGTAACGGAAGGAACAATAAGTTTGAATTTTGTAAAAGATTTATTTTTCTTAGCCGGAATTTCCTGAGGCGTTATAAATTCACCGGATATTTCGGCATTTGAAGCTACATTTGTAATTTCTATTTTTTTTACATTATCATTATCAATATATTTACCGAATTCGTTGTAATCCAGTTCAGCGGCTTTTCCGCCATTTTCAAATAGATTAATCGCGATTAAAGCTATGGCAATAACGATCATCCATATCAGAAAAGTTTTTGAGCCCTTTTTCCAGAACATTCCGTCATCGTCCTGTTTAGATCCTCTTTTGCCGTCCGGTCTTTTAGATTTTTTTTCTTCTTGTTTTTCTTCTTGCATATAAATTATTACCATTCCTTAAAATCATTCAGATAGTTTAATGATCTTTTTTAAATTTCTTCCATTTTGAGCATAATCTAAACCGAAACCGACGATAAATTCATCATCTATTATCGCTCCGTAAAAATCAGGCGCTTCAATTTTTGGATTTTTTTTGTAGAATAAACAACAGGTTTTTATACTTTTTGCTCCCATTGCTTTAAAATGCTCAATCAAAAATTGGACAGTACATCCTGTATCAATAATATCGTCAACCAGTAGAATATCTTTCCCGTTCAAATTCATTTGAGTGTCGAGCAGCAGTTTGATCTTACCCGAAGAGAATGTATTGTCTCCGTAGCTGACCGCTTTTACATAATCAATTGAGATATTTTCCGGCAAGCTGAATGCTATCTCATTCAGAAAAGGCACAGCTCCGTTCAATACACCGATAAGTATTAAATTTTCAGTTTCTGCTACGGAAGTCTTAATCTGAGAAACACAATTCTCAATTATTTCTTTCAACTCTTTCTCGGAAAAAAGTTCGGTAAATATTTTATCTTTAATTGTTATTGTTTCCATTACTGTCGTCATCTGGCTTCTTTAAGTATGGCTTCGATAATAATATCCGTACTTATCCCTTCGGCTTCTGCCCTGAAATTCGGGATAATCCTATGCCTTAATACAGGTTTTGCAATTCTGTTGATATCATCGTAATCCGGAGTTTTTCTTCCATTCAAAACAGCGTTGATTTTTGCGCCAGTCACTAAATTCTGTCCCGCTCTCGGTCCTGCTCCCCAGCTTACCGAGTCTTTTATAAACTTGGAAGCACTTTTTTCTTCCGGTCTGGTAGCTCTGACAATTTTTACTGCATATTCGATTATAGCCTTCGTGACCGGTATTTTCCTTATAATTTCTCTCGTTTCAATAATGTCTTGAGCATCCAGCACTTTTTCTACCTTGCTTACTGTCTCGGAAGTAGTTTTTTCTACTATTTCCAATTCTGATTCGTAGTCCGGATAATCTATCATAAGGTTAAATATAAAACGGTCTAATTGAGCTTCGGGTAACGGATATGTTCCTTCCAGCTCAATGGGATTTCTTGTAGCCATTACGAAGAAAGGTTCGGCAAGTTTGAAGGTAGTATTTCCGACAGAAACTTCCTTCTCCTGCATAGCCTGTAATAAAGCTGATTGCGTTTTCGGAGGTGTTCTATTTATTTCGTCTGCCAAAATGATATTTGAAAAAATTGGTCCTTTGATGAACTTCAATTCTTTTTCGCCTGTAGTTCTGTTATTTTCCAATATTTCCGTTCCTATGATATCGGAAGGCATTAAATCAGGTGTAAATTGAATTCTTTTAAAATTAAGGTCCATAGTTTCAGATAATGTAGTGATCATAAGAGTTTTTGCAAGACCGGGAACTCCTGTAAGCAGAACATGCCCTCCTGCAAAGATTGCAATCAAAAGCTCTTCGATTATTTCCTGCTGTCCGATGATCTTTTTACGGACATTGGCTAATATCTTATCCCTTGCTTCTTCAAGCTTTTTTAATTTTTCAAGATCGTTCATTAAATTATTCTTTCCCTTTAAAAAGCTCAAGATTGTCAATATCCTTTCCGATATTTTCCAATTCATATTCAGCCGAAACAGCCAAAGGACTGTCCGGGAACATCTTCATAAATTCTCTGTAATGCTGTTTTGCAAGCTCTTCTTCTTTTAAGTTGTTACAATAAGTAAAAGCTATCAGGAATTTAGCGTCGGAAGCTCTTACATGCTTGGGATATTTTTGTAATAATTCTGTATAATCCTCGATAGCATGACCGTACATACCTAAAGCTCCGTATTCCTGAGCCTCGTAAAATAATTCTTCGACAGATCTTTTGTATCTGCTTTCCTTTATGTCGCAATTTAAGCGACTTGCATAGACCTGTTCTCCGTTCTTGTATGCTCTTTCTCTCTTTTTCATTCCGTTCTTGTAATATTCTGTTCCGATGCCGTTGCCTGCAGAATTTAATTCGCGATTGAATGAAACTGTTCCGTCCTCATAATATTCCTTGCCTGATCCGGCTTTTTTACCATTCTTCATATTCCATTCCGCAGATAATTTTCCATCCGAATAAAATTCTTTCTGCATTCCGTCCAGAGCTCCTTTGCTGTAATTGTAGTCTCCCCTGACGGTTACGCT
>JAKLPX010000082.1 GCA_022013635.1 Candidatus Delongbacteria bacterium | reverse complement strand
TTTCTACAGCTTCGCCGAAGCCTATTCTGTAAATTTCAGTTCCGTAGATCGTTTCATCGTCCATTGAGCAGAGTATGGCTTCTCTTTCCGCCGCTTTCGCTTTTGAATCATCGCTGTAAAGCCGCGGAGTTGCTGTCATGTAAAGTCTTTTTCTTGCCTTGATGAAATCATTGTCATGCACTTTGATAAAATCGGATGAATCATCCTTAGTCAGCGCGACTCCGGTTGTTCTGTGCGCTTCGTCGCAGATGATAAGATCGAAAATATAATTATCTTCGTCACCCTTGTAAGTCTTGAGAAGCTGAGACTGCGCTTTGGAGATCACTTCAATTGACTGATAAGTAGAGAAAACGACCGTCATTCCAGATATCTTCATCATCTTGATATAGCTGAACTGACGGATGATATTCTTTTGATCTGTTGATGCCGGGAGGGCAAGGTCAACCACGCTGAATTTATCCGTGTCCTCATTCAGAATCTTTTTCGATGAGATCCTTTCATCCGAGCAGATGCAGACAGCGTCTATCGGTTCAAGTGCATCGGCAGTCCATTCGCTCAAGGTTTGTCCGAGAAGCGCTATCGAAGGAACAAGAAAAAGTATCAGACCTCTCCCGTCTGTTTCCTTCTCTGCTATCTTAAGTGATGTAAATGTTTTGCCTGTTCCGCAGGCCATGATAAGCTTTCCGCGGTCTGAAGTCTTAAAATATTCATGAGTATTTTCGAGCGCTGTGATCTGATGCTGTCTGAGTGTTTTCTTTTTTGTACGGGCGGTATCGCCTGTAATTCCTTTATCAAGCATCTCCCAGTTCACTGCGGCTGTTTCGAGTTCATATTTATTCAGCCTTGTAACCGGCGGTCTCTGATTCCTGATAGCTTCTTCGGCGTTCGATCCCCAATGGTTCGTAGTTGAGATCCACAATCTGTGAGAGAATTCAACCATTTTAAGTTCATCATTCATAAAAGCTCTGCTTGATGTCGCAAGGAACGAATCAACCGCTGGTTTATCTATTATGGCATCTTCAGCGTAGCATTTACACTGAATAGCCCAGTAATCGCCTTCGACCGTCAGCGCGACAAGATCAATTCCGGTATCTTTACCTCCGAAATCCTTTCTGCCGGGGAAGTCATGCCACATCCAGACTTCTTTAAGCTTGGTCGCATACTTCGGGTCAGTTCTTAAATAAGCCTGAATAAGCTTCTCGAATTTACCACCCTTATCCCGCTCTGTAAATGAATATTTTCTGTATTTATCTATCGTTTCATGAAATTTCATTGACATTACCTGTCCATATATTTATTGACTTTAAATATATTAGCAATTAAGAATATAATCAAATAAAATAATCTGAACTTAATAAGAATTTCCACGCAGGCGTAACTTTTATCTTTCCCGCATCAAGTGCTATTTCATCTTCTTCGTTTCTTGTTACTATCGTTCCTTCCGAAAGTTTCAGTTCGGACACGGCCTCGGATAGTGCGGTAACTTCGCGTTTCCGAGTGTTGATCTTCTGAGAGCGGTAAACACCAAGTTCTCAAGAATGTGCCCCGAATTCACAAGAATACCGGATGAAATTGACATAATCATTGAATGATCAATGCAGTAGATCTTTTTCGGATTTGCGTTCGACCGTGAAATAGAAGCATCATATAATCTGACTGCGAACAGAAAATAAGCATCTTCAAACCATGCGAGATAATCCGAAACAGAAGATTTTTGTATCTTATGCTCTAAGGATTTCAGGGTTAATATCTAAGTGGTAGGAAATATAACCGCATCCGTGTTGTAAGCGATCTTGCTTTGAATCTACTTGGTATGACAACACAAATTCCTTATTGAAATCGGAGCCCGTTCTTTGATGGAACCGACAGAAATTAGAGAGATCAGATCAATTACAGATTCAGTCTTTCATGATAAAAAGTTTGCTGAACAATCGATTTATATACCTACAGTCTTACCGAAAAGAACATTTTTGGAAAAAGCTTTTCTTCTTCATGAAGAATTTCAGAAGCCTTTAGAATATATAAGGGTAAACAGATTAAGCCGGCATCTTTATGATCTCGACAGATTGAAAGATACAGAACACGGAATTGAAGCACTGAAAGATATAGAGTTATATAAAGCCATCGTAATTCATAGAGAAACTTTCAATGCTATAAGAGGAATTGATTATTCAAAACATTCACCTGATAAAATCGACTTCGTACCGCCTGATTCTATACTCAAAATGTGGGAGTCTGATTATCAGGCAATGCAGGAAAGTATGATCTTCGGGAAATCGAAAAGCTTTAAGTTACTGATCGGCAGCATCGAGGATTTAAGAGATAGATTCAGGAAAATAAATCTGGATAATTGATTAATAAACAAACTCAAATCAATTAATCCCCCCTACTCCCACTTCCTTATGGATCGTGATCTGACTGTTATAAATTATCGTATCTGTTGACAAAATGCACACAATATATTATATTTATCCTATGATGTTTGACTGGAATGACGAAAAGAATCAAAAATTAAAATCGGAACGCGATATTTCTTTCGAAGATATTGTTTTCCATATTAAACGGGACGGTTTACTTGATATAATTGAGAATCCTAATCAAAAGCGATACGAAGGTCAGAAAATCTTTATCGTAAATGTTGAAGGATATATCTATCTTGTGCCTTTTCTTGAAGATAACGAACTTATTTTTTTGAAAACGATAATTCCAAGCCGAAAAATGACAAAATTATATTTAAATGTAAAAGGTGATAACAAATGAAATCATCCAAAGAAGAAAAAGAGCTACTGAACTCAGTTGAGAAAGGTGAATGGAAACAGGTTACGGATTTTAAAGCCAAATCTGCAAAATATAAACAGATAGCAGAATCTACTGAGCGCAAAGACAAAAGAGTTAATATAAGAATAACTGAAAGGGATTTAATCCATTTGCAAAAAAAAGCTCTTAAGGAAGGATTGCCATATCAATCTCTAATATCAAGCATACTCCACAAATATATCAACGGATATTTGTCAGAAAAACAAATAAATACTGCTATGGATTAAGTTTCTCAATAAAAGTTCACAGCACTATCCAGTCCAAAACATTTCGATGTGCCCCGAATTCACGAGGATACCGGATGAAATTGACCAAATGAGAAAAGATATTTCAACAATCAGTTTAATGGAAATTTAAAGCGAACTTAAATAATCGTCGTAGGACTCAAGTTCTTCAAGAGTGATAAGATCGTTTAAAATATCGCTATCGGAGTCAAAAATATCCGTATTGTCGGAAGTCCATTTATCGTCGTCATAAAGCGCCGCGTTAAAAGCGATCATATCGTCATAGCCGTTTCCGAGAAATTCGTTTGAAGCATAGTCGTTGGTTGAAGTAGAAATTTTTATCGTATCAATATTTGAAACAAAATTTGAATTTGTAAATCCTTTTTTATTAAAATTGAAAGAAAAAGTTAAAATAATTATCAAAATTATAGATGCTGCTACTGAATAAATCGCATAGCGGTTACCGAAAATGGGATGCCTTTTATTTAATTTCTCTAAAACCGACTGATTCAGGCCGGCAGGAACATTATAATCTTCAATCGAAAGACTGCTCAAAATAGATATTTCAATTTCATATTCTTTTTTACATAAATCGCATTCTGATATATGCTTTTCAAGATCAATTTTATTATTCCTGTCCAGTTCGCCCGATATAAATTCGGGGATCATTTCTCTGTATTCTTCGCAATTCATAATTACACCTTCTTTCATTTAATGCTGTTTTTTATTTTATCTACAGCATATCTGTATCTGCTGAGAACGCTGTTCACCGATACTTTTTTCATTTCGGCGATCTCCCTGAAAGTTAATCCTTTGGTTCTCAACAGGATCACATCTTTCTGTTCGTCGGGTAAGCCGTTAAGCGCATTTGCCACCATTTCTTTTTCCTCTCTCGACTCATTTTCTTTTTCGGGATCATCAGTATCAGACGGTAAATTATCAATCATATCCCTCCGCTCCCCATCCTCATTCACTACTTCCCTGTAAATATTCTCGTTGTCCTTTTTAAGATGCCTTAAATAGTCAAAACAGGCGTTTGTAGCTATAAAGAAAAGATAGTTTGAGAATTTATTCTCCTCTTTATAGTTGTCGAGATTTGAAGCGATCTTTAACCACACCGTCTGATAAACATCCTTTGCGCTTTCAAGGTGCCCGATCCTCCGTACTATGTAATTGAACAGTTTTCCGTCATAAAGCGCCATAAGCCGTGCGAAATACTTCTGATCTTTTGTTTCGACATACTTTTTTATAAGCTCCCTGTCGTTTTCTTCCGCTATTGTTTTCACAGCGCCCACTTTTAATTTCCCGCCGGTTATGTTAACGCTTTCATCAACATTTTTATTCTAATCTATCTAAAAAAAAGCAAAAAATAAAGTAAATTTATAAATAAATATTTTTTTGAAACAAGGAGATTAATGATTATATTGAAAGTCTGAAAAAAAAATCTTAAAATAACGGGAGTTACGCAATGAATACTTTAACGATTGATTCGCTGGAACTAAAAGGAAAAAAAGTTCTGGTAAGATGCGATTTTAATGTGCCTTTAGACGAAAACCTGAAAATCAGGGATGACAAGAGGATCGTTGACGCTCTGCCTACGATAAAAAAAATCATATATGACGGCGGTAAGTTAATCCTAATGTCGCATTTCGGAAGACCCAAAGGTAAGGTTGTTCCTGAAATGAGTTTGAAACCGGTAGCGGACAGGTTAAGCGAACTGCTCGGAAAAAAAGTCATTCTCGCGCCGGATTGCATAGGCGATGAAGTTAAAGACCTTGTTTCAAAAATGAATGACGGCGATGTGGTTCTGCTGGAAAACCTCAGGTTTCACGAAGAGGAAGAAGCCGGCAATGAAGAGTTTGCGGCAAAACTTGCGGAATTGGGCGAAATCTATATATCTGATGCGTTCGGCGTTTGTCACAGGGCCCATGCTTCCGTATCTATCATTGCAAAGTATTTTGATAAAGTCGCTTCGGGATATCTTTTAAAAAATGAGATCGAATACATCGGCGGAGCAATGAAAAATCCTCAAAGACCTTTAGCCGCTATCCTCGCAGGAAATAAAATATCCGGTAAAATTGATGTTATTATGAAGCTGATTGACATATCCGATAAGATATTCATCGGCGGAGGAATTGCCAACACTATGCTTCTGGCAAAAGGGATCGAAGTAGGAAAGTCATTAGTTGAAGCAGATAAAGTTGATATCGCAAGAGAAATTCTGAAGAAAGCAGAAATCAAAGGAACGAAAATTTTACTTCCTCTTGATATGCTTTGCGGTAAAGAATTTAAAAACGAGACCGAATTAAAATACTTTGATACAGACAAACAGGAAAAAGACTGGATCGCAATGGGTATAGGCGAGAAAACGGTTCTGAATTATAAAGAAGAATTAGCTGACTGTAAAACACTTATCTGGAACGGGCCGATGTCGGTTTTTGAATTTGAAAATTTTGCAAAAGAGACTTTCGAGATCGCGGAAATTATTGCCGATTATACTCAGAATAACGGACTGATCTCGATAATAGGCGGGGGAGATACTGCCGCAGCGGTAAAAATTGCGGGACTTGACGATAAATATTCTCATGTTTCAACTGGCGGCGGAGCGGCAATGGAGTATATGGAAGGTAAAAAATTACCGGGAATAGCCTGTTTATCAACCAAAGGTTTTGATCCGAATAGAAGATTTTTAATCGCAGGAAACTGGAAGATGAATAAAACTCCGAGAGAATCTATTAAATTCGCAAAAGATTTAGAGAAAGTGATGATAAACGATGATAATGTTGAAATTATGGTCGCGCCTGTTTTCAATTCGATATATCCTGTTTATTCTGAGTTGAAGAAAACTCATATAGATATCGGCTCTCAGGATGTGTTCTGGGAAAATTCCGGAGCTTACACTGGAGAAGTATCGGTAAAAATGCTGAAATTATCCGGCGTAAAATATTGTATCATCGGACACAGTGAAAGAAGACAGTATTTCGGAGAAACTGACGAAACCGTAAATAAAAAGATAAAAGCTGTTCTAAAAGAAGGGCTCGTTCCCGTGATCTGCGTGGGAGAAATGCTTGAGCAGAGAGAAAAAGGGATCGAAAAACAAATCGTAAAGGATCAGATCGAAGGAGCCTTCGCAGGCATAGAATTAAACGATTATCTCAATGTCGTCATCGCGTATGAACCAGTATGGGCGATCGGAACAGGGAAGACCGCTACTCCTGAGCAGGCACAGGAAATGCACGCATTCATAAGAAGTATTTTAAAAGATATTTACGGGAATGAATTTTCACAGGCAACAAGAATACTTTACGGCGGTTCCTTGAATGTTCAGAATGCCAAAGATTTATTAAGCAGGCCAGACATTGACGGCGGATTGATCGGCGGAGCTTCATTAAAGAAAGATGATTTCTCAAAAATAGTCGAGATAGCGAAAGAAATTTAAAGTTAATCGAATGATATGTAACTTTCGATACGGAATTTGATTTGTCTCTGGTTGAATCGGAAATTATCTATATCAAGGCCGGAAAAGAAATGGAAATTATTCAAGGTATAATTGATCCCGAATTTCGGACCGTGCGAAATATAGACTTTAGTTAAATCGCTTTTTGCGAAATCATCCTGATTGAAATTATAGCTGTCTATTTCATAAAAATAATATTCCAGCCTGAACTTTAGGTTCTTTATTCTTTCTAAAAGAAACGATACAGATGTATAGTAATGATTTTTATAATTTATAGGATTTTCTGTAAAATTGTCATAATTAAAATTCCCGAATTCCTCGTAAATATAATGATTGGATAGTTTTACAAAAAAATGTTTTATGATTTTGTATGACACGGTATCGCCCATCGAATAATTTTTTATTACAAAACTGGTTACGAATTTATCGTCATAATCGTAAGACCTGAAATATGACCTGAATTGCATTTTGCCCGTTATGTATAAATCATCATTAAAATCCGCTTTTATATCCGTAACCGAATTTACTACCCTGTCGGTATAATTATTGACGCTTCTCTGAGATGAAATATTAATAAGCCGGTAATATTCAAGCGGAAATGACTGGGTTATGCTGATTTTTTTTTCAACAGTATAATTCGCATCAGGTTTCAGGCTTATCTTTACAATATCCCTGTCTTCAAGATTAGAATTTGTCAGAGATTTGTATTCATGCTTAAAGAATTTCCCAAAAATCCCGAATCTGCAGTCATATAATTTATAACTTGAAGCCGAGCTTAATGAAAAATTATAAAAAGAAAGAGATTTATCGTTCTCTTCATAATCCAAAGAAAATTTATCGCTCCCGGAATCCAAATCAATTTTAAATGAAGACAAAAATTGATTGTTGTCATAAATTATTTCATCCGAAAGACCGATAACCGAATTTGAGTTATAGCTTAATTTGGAGTCGTTTTTATAAGAATCCTTGTTTTTTATATAAAATCTTAGATTAGAAATATTGCTTATCTTATCGGAAGCAATATATAAAAATCCCGACTGAACATCGTATTCGTAACGCTTTATTTTGAATAAATTTTCCGAATAATCCGAAAAATGATATTGATGAATGTTGCCGCTGCCGTTTACCGAAATATTTCCGAAATCCCCCTCAAACAATCTTAAATAAGCGACTTTTGAACTGTTGCTGTAGTTA
>JAKLPX010000081.1 GCA_022013635.1 Candidatus Delongbacteria bacterium | reverse complement strand
TTGCATAATTCATATCTGTGTTTTCGAAAAGTATCTCTTTCTCGCTAAGAATATCGCCGAGTTTCATGCCGTCGTCATACTGAATTTTTTTATTATGTCTGAAATTTCCCTTTAGGTAAATGTATTTTGAATTGAAAACCAGTGTCGAGAAGATTCTGACGATGTCGCCGTCAAAAAGCTTCGGGCTTTCTTTTAACGAAACCGATATGGCTTTGCTTCTTCCTTCTTTGTCTAATCTTTCAATTTCAATTCTGCCTGTATCGGAAAAAGGTGTCAAACCCACAATTTTTAAAACCCCTTCCAATTCTTCGCCGTTTAAGTATTCGTATATGCCTTCTCTTTTGACATTTCCGGCAATGGCGACTAGTTTTCCTATTAATGGAACAAAGATAGTCATATTTGATTCAAGAATCGAAACCGGATTTTTGCCGAAAAACAGGAGAGAATAAAGATCTATGAATTTCGAACCGGATTTTTCTGAAATTAAACCGATGCTTCTAAGACTTCCTTCCGGATTGACGCCGCCGGCCAGAGCCAAAACTTCTAAGATACTCGAAAAAGGCGAAACATTATAAACGCCCGGTTTTGATATATTGCCGACCACGAATACTGTGATTGGTTTGACTTCGCCGAGCCTTACGCTGTATCTTATTCCGTTTATATTGGACAATTTCGATTCGATAGATATCTTTGCATCTTTATAATTCATGCCGGATATATCAATTTTTCCGATTTGAGGAACAATTATGAAACTTTCATTTGTTACTTCAAGGTTATAATTCTTCTCCATCGCGCCCCAAATGTCAATAACGAAAATGTCGCCTGAATTTATGATATAATTATCGGGAATTTGTTTATTATAATTCAGATTAGTTCTTACCGCGGAGAAATCAATTCTGTATTGTTTTAGCTCAGATTTATAAGGGTCAATAAGTTCGTCGTTGACATATTTCTCAAAATATGTTTTTATCCAAATTTCGTCCGGCTCGATTCTTAAGTTTTCAGGAATATCAGATTTTTGCATAACCGTATCAAGCAGCGAAGGTTCTGTTTGGATTTGGGTCGGAGTTTTACCACCCTTCAATTTCTCAATTTCTTTCGTAAGATCCTTGCCGGTGATCCTCTGATACATTTTCATAAGCTCGTCGCTTTGAGAAAAAAGGTTGAAACTCATTAAAACAACAATCAACAATAATATTTTTTTCATAAACTCAACTCCAAATTTAATGTCCTTTAAAATTTATTACCACTCTGGCAGTGTAGAAAAGAATGATAAAATCCAGCTTGAGAGATACATTTTCAATGTAATATAAATCATATTTAAGTTTCTCTTTAACATCTTCGAACGATTCATCATATTTGTGCTTAACCTGCGCCCATCCGGTCAGACCGGGCTTTACATGAAGTCTTTTATAATAAAACGGGATAGTCCGTATAAACTTGTCAACAAAAAATTTTCTTTCCGGTCTTGGTCCGACAAAACTCATGTTGCCAATCAGAATATTCAGCAGTTGAGGCAGTTCGTCAATTCTGGTTTTCCTCATAAATTTGCCGAATTTTGTAATTCGCGGATCGTCTTTGACAGCCCAAACAGCTCCGGTTTCCGCCTCGGCATCCATTTTCATTGACCTGAATTTATAAAGAGTGAACTCCTTAAAATCTTTTCCGACCCTTTTTTGCTTAAAAATTATTCCGCCTTCAGAATCAAAATTAATTATTATTGCGCTGACTGCCATGACAGGCAGGACAAATACCAGCAATATAAAGGAAACTGTTATATCGAAAGCCCTTTTCAACATTCTCTGAAACGGTGTTAAAATATCAGGGAAAAGTTCGAGAAGTTTATAGCCGAATAATTCAAATGTCCTGACATTTCCGCTGATGATGTCTTCCAGCGACGGAACAACTTTGTAAAAAACATTGTAATCTTTCGATTTCAGAATTATGGTATTGATCAGAAACGGATCCTTTACTTCCACAGAAATAATAATCTCCCTGACTTTATTTTCTTTCATTATATCTTCAAATGTATCGAGGTTTCCCAAAGTTCTGAGACCCTGATATTCAGGATTGTACCGTCCATTATCAATAAATCCAAGAATATTCAACCCAAGCAAACGCCCCTTCCGATATTCTCTAATGATTTTTTTGGCAGATTTGTTGTAACCTATGATCAGTGCGTTTCTTAATCCTATGCCTCTCTTAAAGAAATGATTCAATGAAATTTTGAATAAGATCCTGCCCGATCCAACAAAGAAGCACAGGATCGAATAATATATCAGCAATCCTTTTCCCGAAAATTCTTTGAAATTCATTGTAGTAAGCACATAAAGTATGAAAATACCTATGGTAATTCCAGAAACGCAATTAAAACCGATTTCTATTGCGCTGCGGAAATAAAAAGACTTATAAATATCCTTAACATGAAATACAATCAGCCAGAATAAATATAAAATCGGAGCAATTATCAAAAGTTCGATAAATGAATGTTCCGTAAATGTTAAGAAAAGCCCTGTTTTGAATTTAATTAAAAAAAGAAAAAAAGTAGAAATGTTAATCGTTAAAAAATCGGTAAGAAGCAAAAATTGTATTTCCTTTGAAATTTTCAACTGATATACCTCGCATGAGCGTCTATAAAAATATCGTCCCCGAACCTTTTAACGGAAATGACATCAAGCCTGATACAATCGGCGATTGACTTAATACCGGAACCTGAAAAATATTTTTTACTGCTTCCGATAAGCATGGGAGCAAAAAAAATATGCAGTCTGTTGACAAGCCTGTTTTTCAGAAGATACGAATCTATTCCGCATCCTCCTTCCACCATAATTGATGTTATTCCAGTTTCGCCGATTTTCGCAAACGCTGTTTTAATATCCAACAATCCTTCCTTTTCTTCAACTTTGACTAAGGTTATACAATTGTCTTTATAAATTGTTTCTTGTAATTTTTCAATATTTTTTGAGGTAATGACTATCGTTTCGGCTGATTTATCAAAAACTTTCTTTTTCAAAGGCAGAGACAGATTCCTGTCAACAATTATTCTTGCAGGATTTCTTCCGTTTATGCTTCTGACGGTCAGTTCGGGATCATCGAAAAGAACAGTATTTTTCCCGACAAGAACAGCATCGTAAAGATTTCTCAACCGATGGACGAATTTTCTGCTTTTATTATTTGTTATCCATTTTGAATCATTGTTATCAGTTGCTATCGAACCATCAAGCGAAGAAGCTGTTTTCAATACAATGTATGGTGTTTTTGTTTCTGTAAAATGGAAAAAGGAAGAATTTATCAATCTGCATTTTTCTTCGCAGATACCGATTCCAATTTCAACGCCTGCGTTTTTGAGTATCTCAACTCCTTTTCTGCCTGATTGAATCGAAGGATCGGCGGTTCCGACATAAACGCGCTTTATTTTCTCGCTGATTATTCTGTCAACGCATGGAGGAGTTTTACCGAAATGAGAGCATGGCTCAAGAGTGACGAACATATCAGCGCCGGCCGGACTTTCTATGCACGATTCAAAAGCATTTACTTCCGCATGAGCCTGACCGAAAACTTTATGATATCCTTTTCCGATAATTTTTCCATTCTTTACGATGATAGCGCCTACCAAAGGATTAGGGCTTACTTTACCTGCTCCTTTTATGGCTTCTTTTAACGCCAGATTCATGTATATTTCTTTTTCCTTCAGCATAGTTCGGAAATATACGACAAATGTACTTTTCAAGCAATTCTATTTATTTATCAAAAGAATTAATGTAGTCGCTTGATTTTATTTCTCTTAAATCATATATTGGAGACCTATATAAAAAAAATGGGAGCAAATTATGAAAGAAATTCTGAAAAAACTTACAAAGGGTATTAAAATCAACACAGAATATCTTGAAAAAATCAAGAAGAGTAAACAGACTCTAACCTATATGGACTCGCAAGATTTTGACAGTATGCCCGAAGAAATTAAAGAAATGAATTTATCAATTCTTTCAAAAGCGAAAAAAGCATTAGATTCCGTAAAAGAGACCCTTATAATTTTCGATAACGAGTATGAAGGCGAAGACGGAATAGAGTACGCAAATAATTATGAAGGTATTCAGGAAATGCTTTACTTGTATAAGGATATCGAATGTCTTGATTCAATTATGAATTCAGGAAAGATAAGTTTAAGCGAAAATATAAAAAAGGAACTTGAGGTTCTGAGCGACAATAAGAATGAAATTCTCGCAAAATTTAAAATTCAATTGAAAGAATATGTAGAAAAATCCGTAAGAAGAGAATTTTTAAATGAAGATATTCCCGAAGAGCCTGTTATGGAAGAAACCGAAATTAAAACCGTTTACCAAAGAAATTATATTGTCAGGAAAACAAATAAAAGCCCTCAGGAAATAAAAGAACTGATAGAAGAATACATCAGGATTAACGAAGCAATCTTCAACAAGATAATCTTTGAGAGCAAACCGGCTACCCTTTCAATATCGGAAAGAGTGCTGGATGTTTATTTTAAGCCGGGCACAGGTTATGTAATAAATTTCATATCCGAGCCTGACACAAATTACGGAAAATACTATAGAAATCTTCTTAAAGTCTTTAACGAGATCAAAGAGTATGTTTTTGATAACTACGATATTGTCGTAACTCCGGAAGACGGTAAATCAATAAGTTACCTCAACAGTTTCTATCAGAATTATGTTTTCGTGAGGGAAAGAATTGATACCGCTTTAGTCCAATTCAAACTTCAGCATTCACTGTTAAACGAAAACTTTTCAGTGAAATATTTGGTATTAGAAAAAATCTCAGGAAAATATTTGATATTTTTCAACGGCAACAAGGATTTGTCGCGAGCTGTGGAATCCTATTTTCAAAACCAGGCTAAATTAGGAACTATGTCTTTTGAGCTGGAATTTGTCGAATACGACGACGATCTTAAAAAAATGATTTTCGACAGATATAATAAGATCAAAAATAAAGTTGAACTCGTTCAAGAAAACAATTATATGAAAATCAGGCGTTTATGCAACGAAGAAAAAGATAATTCATTCCTTATTGATGTAACAGGAATAAAAGTTCTGATTGATCCGGAGGTTGAGTACGACGGCAGTGATATTGATATCGTAATAATGTCTAACGCAAGGAATAAGCATGTAAATGTTATACCGCAAATAATGAATTCCAATCCGAATGCAAAACTTTTCACATCGGATATTTCGTATAAAATTGCGCGGATCAAATGGCTCAAGGAATTGAATAATCCTAATCTTAGTCTGATTGGAGGCGGGACAGCCGATTTTACAAGAAGGGATGTTGATAATCTGAACGAAAGGGTAATAAGGATAACACCTATGGGGAAAGGTTATAATTTTAGAAATTTGATAAATATTAAATTCTTCACTTCAGGTTCTTTACCCGGATCATCTATAGTCGAGATCATGGACGCGAGTCAAAAAACGATATTTCTCGGAAATTATACGACTGAACATTCTGGTCTTCTGAAAGGTGCAGACAACGAAATTAGTCAATATAATTATATTCTCTCTTCATCTAAGTACAAATCAGAAGTTATTCCTCTTCCGATTTCGTTAATAAAGGAGAGGCTCGGGGATGATAAACAGGTTTTCATTTTCTCCGATTCAGTCGGCAATCTTCAGCATGTAATTGCTGAATTATTTAATGCAGGCATAAATAAACCGGTTGTTTCCGGCGACGCGACTTTCAGCATAATAAATAAGGAATTGGCTAAATTATTGAATTTTGGCTCAAGCTGGGGAGATAATTTCGATGACAAGGAATTATTTATAAAATACATTACGAAAGTCGAGCCTTTTACCGACGAATACGAATTTTATAAAAAATTTTCTACGAACGAATCCCTGATTTTTATTCTGCCATTCGAGAAAATGGAAATAGAAATGGTATTAAAAAACAAGTTTTTCGGCGATAATTTAATTTTCGTACCGTCTGATAACGAGTATGAATTTCAATCAATGCTTGAAAAAGACGCTTTCGTTCCGGATGAATGTAAAACCGGGAAACATTTCGGTTATAATTATATAAGAAACTCATCCTTGAAGGAAATTTATGAAAGTGTCGCCGACAGCAAAAATCTGAAGAAATTTATCACCGATTCCGAAATAGAGGGAGCTACGGCCAATAAAGTAATTATTTTGGGAGAGGACACAGAAAAAAAAATCTGCTAACGATATGACAGTCATGGTAAACGAAATATTCGAATCTTTACAGGGGGAATCTTCCTATTCTGGACAGCCGTGCCTTTTTATAAGATTAGCGGGCTGCAATTTGAGATGTTCATGGTGCGACACTAAATATTCCTATTATGAGGGAAAGGAGTATCCGGTCCAAGAAATAATCGAAATTGTCAATTCGTCGAAAATCAATCTTATCGAATTTACCGGAGGCGAACCTTTGCTCCAAAAGGAGGAATTGATAAAAGTGATTGACGGTATAAATGAAAATAAAACGATTCTTCTCGAAACGAACGGAAGCATTTCTTTGAAAAATATTCCGGAAAAAGTAGTAAAAATCGTTGATATTAAGCTTAAAGGTTCTGGAGAAGGCGGCAGCTTTTTAGAAAAAAACATTATTTATTTATCAAAAATAGATGAAATAAAGTTTGTTTTAAGAGACTTTATTGATTATAATGAACTAAAGGAGCATTATTACAAATATAAACTCGGGGAGAAATGTGTCGTCTTGGTGTCCAAAGTGAATGATTCGGAAATAACCGACAAAGAAATAGCAGAGAAGATACTTGAAGACGGATTGAATGTGAAATATCAGATACAACTGCATAAATATATTTGGAATGATGAAAAATGGAGGTAACTGAATAGGAGGTAAAAGGAATGGTTAAGCACATTGTT
>JAKLPX010000080.1 GCA_022013635.1 Candidatus Delongbacteria bacterium | reverse complement strand
GCCATACCCGGAAGCAGGATTACTGCCCATTGTTGTTGTCCATTCCTGCTGTGTCACCTCGTACTTTCCAAGATAATATGGTCTTGTGATGTTGACGGTATGTACAGGGGTAGCTACATCTGTTTGGCCCATGCTGACACTGCCCGTTGGAATTGATACAAAACCTGCAGGTGCTAGAGGTATTGCGTTTACTTCGCTTGTATAACTGCTATAATATGTAGAATAATACGCGCGGACTTTGTAATAATAAGTTGTACCGGTTGTTAGGCCTGTGTTTGTGTATGTCTTTACACTTGCTCCCACTGTCGCATAATCCGTTACCCACGATCCCGCCGCTCCGATCTTGCGGTCAATTTTGAAGCCTTGCTCGTACGCGGAATTGTCTGTCCAGTCAAGCTTTATGGAGGTTTCTGATGCGACAGCGGCGGTAAGCCCGGTCGGGGCTTGGAAAGGATTTGCATGAGTTACCAATGCATATGCGGAATATGCTGTTCCGTCAACAATACACACTCTGTAATTGTAAGACAGATTAGGCTCTATTGTAGTATCTGCATAGCTTTTGGTTGATGTATCACTCCCTGTAACTTCGTCAATTTTTATGTAAGTTGATTCTGTAGATAGCTTTCTTTCAACTTCATATTTATCTTCGCCAATGTAGCTGTCAGCCCAAGAAAGTGTTACCGATGTGTAATTTACAAAAGTTGCAGTGAAGTTGGTCGGAGCATTGAAAGCATTTAAATATCCTGTTTTTGTGATATAAGCAGAACAATTTACTCCTTTGACGGCTTTGACTCGATAATCGTAAGTTAAATCTTGAACTAAATTGGTATCCGCCCAGCTCTTTGTTGCCGTGTCACTGCCGGTTACTTCGGCTACTTTTACATAAGTTGATTCCGTTGATAGCTTTCGTTCTATCTCAAACTTCTCTTCACCGATGCTGTTGTCAGTCCATGAAAGATTTGCGCTTGTTATGCTTGTCTGGGTTGCTGTAAGATTCGTCGGTGCTTGGAATGGATTTGCGAGTTGTTTGGTGACTGCCGCGGATTTATTGATGCCTTTTACTGCCGTTACTTTGTAATCGTAGGTCAGATTTGGAATAGTGGCTGTGTCATTCCAGCTCTTTGTTGCCGTGTCACTGCCGGTTACTTCGGCTACTTTTACATAAGTTGATTCCGTTGAAAGCTTTCGTTCAATCTCAAACTTCTCTTCCCCGATGCTGTTGTCAGTCCATGAAAGATTTGCGCTTGTTATGCTTGTCTGGGTGGCTGTAAGATTTGTCGGGGCTTGGAATGTGTTCGTATATGATTTTTCTTTCAAATCAGATATATTCTCGTCAAAAAAGACATATAGCCTGTATGAAATTGTCTGGCCGATCTCCGCGTATTCTGAAAATTTCATTTGATCTTGGGAAAAAATTTTATAGTTTATCTGCCATTTACCTGCCCCGACCTTTTTATCCAGTCTGTATTTATACCCGTCAGGATTGCTTTCCGGTGCTGTCCAGCTGAGTTTGACGCTGTCAATTCTGAAAGGATTGTGGGTGAAAGCTGTTACCGGTGCTACTTCTTTCCCGTCCCAATATTCAGGGTCGAGCGGATGTGTTGGCACCCTTTCGGTGCAGGCGAAGAATGTTATCGCGATAGCCGCGATGATTGTCAGGATTAGAAGTGTTTTTTTCATAGTTCTTTGCTCCGTTATTTCAAATATCTTTAAATTTCAATTCCGTATCTTTTAATTTCCCCTAAAAAAACGGATGTGTCGCCTTTATACTCTTTCAACTTGTTTATAGCTTCGATTTTATCCATAATTTATTACCCCTGTTTAAAGTTTATAATATACGAAAAAATCTTTCATAATGCACTCCCGTTGTGCATTGTTTTGATGCTATGCACAATATTCTCGCTTTTTTGTGCACTGGAATTATTTGTTTTTTCATCTATCGTGCCTCGTTTAGTGTTATACCCTAATTTATACCCTAATTTATACCCTAATTTTCCATGATCCTGATTTTCTTGAACCTTCGTGAATAATCAAACCTGCTTCTCTTAGTTTTTTTAATTGCCACTCAATTGCTTTTTTTGTTACTCCTATTGCTGAAGCTATACCTGCCGTATTCATCGCATTTTACGAGTAAATAAGCCCAATAGTAATTCTTAAGAGCATCCCCTATTCTCAAAGACCTTTCTGCGCTCATACCCGAAGTAACAAGATCGGAAATTTTATTTGTTAAGTCGGATGTAAAAGCAGTTTCTTTCAAAAGATTCAAGACCTCGTCTTCATCAATCTCGGCGGAAATTTTTATATAATACTCCGCTTTTGCTCCGTCGTAAGTATCGGCGAGATAATTAATATTTCTTAACATTGCGCAGGAATTTGCAACCACCCTGTCTTTTTTCATCTCGTAGTTTTCTACGACAGTAGTACTTATTATCATTGCTCTTCTCATTCCGCACCTCCTCAAAATAGTTTAGCGTATATACTTTAATACTTTGATAATATAAAATATATATTAATGCTAGTCAATCTTTTTTTGAATTGAGTGTACTGAATTGAAATAAACTGCGTCCGGATGATATATGAAGATACCGCTTACCGAGAGTTCAGGGACAAGCTGGTTGTTTTCGGTGAGAGTGACGCCGATTGATTCCGAATCAAGAAGTGAGCATATTTTTTTCTGTTCATTCAGGTCCGGCCAGACACTGTACCCGGGGCTGTACCTTTTACCCTGAGAATTATTGATTGACAGTTCCTTCCTTATGACCGAGTTTATGTATTCCGCCAGCGCTTCCGTCAGTTCTGCCGTGAATCCGTACCAATGATAATAATCGCTAAACGAATCAGCTTTAAACAGATTTCCGGCAACTTCAACTGCATTTTTTCCTACTGTAGCAAGAAATACGGCAATAAAATCATCCTGCTTCAAAAAATCTTCAAGAGATAATAACGGCTCTGTCGGTCGGCGCGGGAATTTGAAGCCGGTCACGGGAAAATCAAAATAGCCGTAAGAAATATCAAACGAGAGAGTTGAAGATTGCCTGATACAGTCATTAAATAATTTCAATGCTTTTTCATTGTCTTTTTCTGACCATCTGACATTAAACAGCCTTTTTTTGTTAATAAACGGCTCTATATCCACAAACGCGATTCCTTTGATATGTTTCACTCCGCCAAAAGGTTTTTCCGGTCTGATATAATCATTTGTTATATTGACCTGCTTAAGAATATTTTTTTCGGGTTTGTTTTCGTTAATAATTTTTATGTCTTCAGCTTCATTCTTCATTACTTTAATTAATCCGAATGCATCCTTCGCAAAGTCTATACGGCCTTTGTATATGGGAGCAAGATAATCTTTTACGAATGAGGAATTAAGCGCTGCGCCTCCGCAGAAAACGGGAATATTTATTTTCTTTTCATTTAGATGTGCGGCAACATTTTTCATTTCTATTGCCGATGAAACGAGCAAACCGCTCAGCCCGATATAATCGCCCTTATATTTCAATGCCGCATCGGCTATAGTCTGAGGAGTGCAGTCAATGCCAAGGTTATATACTTTATATCCGTTATTGCTGAGAATAATATCTACAAGATTTTTCCCGATGTCGTGAACATCGCCTTTTACGGTCGCAAGGATCACTGTGGCTTTATGTTTGATTTCGTTCTCGTCTATATTAATCGAAAGATAATCTGCCGCCGACTTCATCACTTCTGCGGATTTAAGCACGAACGGGAGCTGAAGAGTTCCGTTACCGAACAATTCTCCTACTTCCGACATTCCTTTGAGAAGAAAATTATTAATAATTTCAAGCGGAGAATACTTTTCAAGTGCCGTGTCGAGAATTTCCTTCAATCCTTTTTTTCGACCGTCAACAATATGCCGAACCAGTTCATCTTCGAGTGACAACTGTGTTTTTTCAACGGAAGGATCTTCCTTCTTGACGGAATCAAAAGCTTTTATCAGCTCTTCAAGCGGATCATATTCTGCAGTTCTTCTGTTAAAAATCAGATCATCGCAAATTGTGCGTATGTCGTCTTGGATCTGATTCAGGGCTATGACTTTTCCCGCATGGAATATCGCCGCATCAATCCCGTACTTTACGGAATGGTAAAGAAATAACGAATTGATTATTCTTCTCGCTTTTTCGTTCAATCCGTAAGAAATGTTGCTTACTCCGAGAATTGTTCTTACTTTTGGGCGCTGTTTCTTTATTTCCGCAACTGCATTAAGAGTTTCGACTCCTGCATTAAAAAGAGTTTTATCTCCGCTTCCGAGAGGAAATGTAAGAAAATCAATAAACACATCGCCGTCAGGAATGCCTTTCGAATGTGTAAGATTCAAAATACGATCGGCAATTTCGATTTTTCTTCCGCATGTTTTTGCCATCCCTTTTTCATCTATCGTAAGGGCTATGACCGATGCTCCGTACTCTAGTGCAAGATCAAGGATTTTTTCCGCTTTTTTTCCGCCGTCTTCCAAATTTATCGAATTGATCAGAGCTTTTCCTCCGTAGTTCTTCAACGCAACTTCTATCACTACCGGATTTGTCGAATCAATGCATAACGGGATACGCAGATATTTCGCTAATCTCTTTACCGTTTCTTCCATTGCATTCATTTCGTCAATTCCCGCATACACAAGCGAAAGATCAAGCAGATGCGCGCCTTCTTTTTCCTGATCAAGTGCTATTTCGGTCATTGTATCATAATCGTTTTTGAGAAGCGCCTCGCGGAATTTCTTACTGCCTGATGCGTTTGTTCGTTCCCCTATGATAAGGGGACGCGGAAATACATCGTAATCCTGACAGATATAAAGTGAAGCTGAAGCTGATATTGATTTTATGTCATCTTTTCTTTTTCTG
>JAKLPX010000079.1 GCA_022013635.1 Candidatus Delongbacteria bacterium | reverse complement strand
ATCAAAAAACCGGAAGATAAAAAATAATACGGTTAACATTTTCAATATTTTCAATTTTATTTATAACATCGACAGTATGTCCACAGCAGCCTGACAGCACAAAAATAAATCCATACAGGCTTTCTCTTTCCGTTGCAGGAACCGCATCGAGCTCTATAGCTTCTTACTTTGTGGTTAAGAACGCATGGTGGAGCGGAGAATCCGTTCCTTTTCATTTTGACACTGGAGCAGATCTGAAATACGCGAAGAACCTTGATAAAGCGGGTCATTTTTTCGGAGGTTATTTAGTTCAGGACATGTATTACAATTCTCTTACATGGTCGGGAGTAAGCAAAAGAAATGCAGTTATCTGGAGTACGGGATTAAGCGTTTTCGTTCAGATTATGATAGACATTAAAGACGCATATTCGCCACTCTGGGGATTCAGTGTCTGGGATGTGGCATCGGGTTCGCTTGGTGCAGGCTACGGAGCGCTTCAGAGGATCTATCCCGTTCTTGAAAATTATGATTTTAAATTCAGTTACTATTACAGGGAGGATGGTTTTCCGTCTATTGAGGCTGAAGAAAACAGAAAATTGTTCTTAGAGGATTTTGTCGAGGATTACCCGAATCAGACTTACTGGCTTACTGCTAACTTAAACGGCATGCTTCCTCAAAGCCGGAGGGGATTTATTCCGGATTATCTGGGTTTGGCTTTAGGACTAAGCGTTGACGATAAAATCGGGAACGAAAATTCAGGCAGCTATGAATTATATTTATCTCTTGATCTGGATCTTGAAAAGATAGTTGAACCGCTTAATAATAAGGTCATCAGCTCTATAGCGCATTATCTCAATTTTATTAAGGTTCCCGCTCCGACTTTACGGCTTTATCCGTCATCTAAAGGATACTGGCTTTACATGTAGCTGTGAATATCTAATTACTGAGACGAGGAATTTAATTTAACGATTAGATTAATTTTCTGCAATTATTTTCTTTGACTTTATCCACAAATTGGCTTAATTTAAATCGGAAAAATCAAATAAAAACACGGCGGCATAAAGATGAGTAAAAATATAAAGGAAATATTCGAACCGGCTAAATATATGCAGATGGCAATAGAAGTTATGCAAAAATCAGTTGATGAACCTAGAAAAGACGGTAAAATAAGTCCTAAAGTCGGAGCTTTAATAATAAAACCCGACGGTACCGTTGAAACCGCTTTCAGAGGAGAATTAAGACACGGAGATCACGCTGAATTCACTATAATCGAACGGAAAAACAGAGATGCGGATTTAGCCGGAAGTATTTTGTTCGCTACGCTTGAACCATGCGCTCCAGGTGCAAGAAAAGAACCTAAACTCAGTTGTGCGGAAAGAATAGTTAACGCGAGGATAAAAGAAATATGGGTAGGTATTGAAGACCCCGATCCGGATGTTGACAGAAAAGGAATAAAATTTCTTGAAGAGAACGGAATAAAAGTAAAAATGTTCTATCCTGAATATCAAAAAAAAATCAGGCTGATCAACAGCGAATTTTTAAAACAGGCAATAGACAGAAATAAATCCGGCAAAGCAAGAAAAGACCTTAAACTTTCAGTGCTTGAAAATCCGTTAACTAATTTCAGTACAGAAAATCTTTCAAATGAAGCGATTGAATTGTATTTGGAAAAATCCAAAATCGGATATAATGCAGATTCAAAAGAACTGCTGAATCATTTTGAGAGCGCTGGAATAATCACTAAAGTAAAGAACCGTTATGTGCCGACGGGTTTCGGGCTTCTGCTCTTCGGTAAAAATCCCCGCGAAAAATTTCAGAACGCAGTAGTAAAAGCAAAAGTGAAATACGGCAACAATCCTTCAATTCCCAAAGATTTTGAAGGACCTTTAGTACTTATTCCGAGAGATATCGAATTATGGCTACAGCAGGTTCTGCATTCCGAAGTAAGCAGAAAGAAGTTTGAAAGAAAAACAGAAACATTATTCCCGATCATGCCATTAAGAGAAGCAGTAATAAACGCGCTTGCGCACAGAGATTATGAAATAGAAGGCGCGAAAACATATATTGAAATTGACGATGATAAAATTACGGTAAAAAGTGCCGGACTTCCCGTTTCTCCGATTACATTCGATGATGTCAAGAGTTTTAGAGCACCGTCATTGAGCAGAAATCCGAAAATCACTTACATATTTAATAAAATGGGATACATGGAAGAGAACGAACTCGGAATGGAAACATTCAGAGGCATGCACGAATCATACGGTCTTCCGATGCTTTTTACAGCCATACAGCACCTTACCTTTGCTTAACATTTTCAAGAAGCATTGAGTCTGTGTCTAAAATAGAAGGTAAAAGCGGTTTGGGTAATTTAAATAGTGAGGAAATTAAAGGTTATTTGTGGGTAAAAACAAGAAAAAGAATAACTAAAAAAGAATATTCCGATGAATTTGGATACGACATAAAAAAAGCACAGCGGCATTTGGCTAAAATGAGAGATCAGAAGCTGATAAAATTACTGGGTAGAGGTAAAAATGCATTTTATGAAACTCTTGAGTGAATGTAAGAACTTTCGAAGGACACTTTACGGGACAAACTGTCCTTCGAAACCAGATATAGCAAAAAATAGCATTTTCCAAGGACATTATTCGGGACATAGTGTCCTTCGAAATGTACATATAAATAGCTATCGCAAGGACAAACGCATAGACAAAATGACCGCCGTTTTCATTTTGGAGAATCTGGAGTTGATCTCACTTTCGGTAATAGTAAAAAATCGGAGAATATCTTCTTTTTGCGAAAGACCACTGCGCCATATCTGACATTCAGGCGGGCAGATTTAAAAGTCCGACAAAAATTATTGACGATATCACTCTTAGCACGGATTTATTGACCGAAACAGAAGAGATAATCAGGTTCATACAGAAGAACATTATGCTTGAGTATATAGTCACAGGAAAGCTTGAACGCGAGGAAAAGTACGATTACCCGATAGATGCCATTAGAGAGATCGTAGTCAACATGATAGTTCACAGGGACTACAGGGAAAGATACGGCTCCGGAATAAAGAAGATCTT
>JAKLPX010000078.1 GCA_022013635.1 Candidatus Delongbacteria bacterium | reverse complement strand
TGCGACACATTCAGAGGAGTAGTTGACCCCGCACAATATAAAGATTACATCCTGGTAATGCTCTTTTTAAAGTATATATCCGATGTTTGGATTGATCATTATAAAGAATTCAAAGCTCAATACGGTGATGAAGAAAGCCGTATTTTAAGAAAGCTGGAGCGGGAAAGATTTTCAATACCAAAAATTAAGATAACAGAAAAAGATACAAAGTCCGGTAAAGAGAAAATTATTGAAGAATATGAAGCAACTTACTACAGCCTATTTGAAAGGCGAAATGCTCCTAATCTCGGTGAATTGATCAATGTTGTTTTGGACCATATTGAAGAATCTAATAAAGCTAAATTAGAAGGCGTTTTCAGAAATATAGACTTCAACAGTGAGTCAAATCTCGGCAGAACAGCCGACAGAAACAGGCGTTTAAAACAGCTTCTGGAAGATTTTCATAAGGATGAACTTGATATGAGTCCTTCAAGAGTTTCAGAGGATGTAATCGGTAATACTTATATTTATTTAATTGAAAGATTTGCATCCGATTCCGGGAAGAAGGCGGGGGAATTTTTTACGCCTCTAAGAGTATCAGAACTTGTAGCAAGATTAGTGTGTCCGAAGGAAGGAGACCGTATTTTTGATCCGGCCTGCGGTTCAGGTGGTTTGCTTATACAGGCAGCAAAGCAGGTAGGAAATAGGAATTTTGCTCTATTCGGACAGGAATCTAACGGAAGTACATGGGCTTTATGCAGAATGAATATGTTTCTTCACAGTTTTGACAGCGCAAGGATTGAATGGTGTGATACTTTAAACAGTCCGCTTTTGGTTGAAAAAGATAAATTAATGAAATTTAACTGCGTAGTGGCCAATCCTCCGTTTTCACTCGACAAATGGGGAGCAGAAAGAGCAGAAAGTGATCAGTACAACCGTTTTTGGAGAGGCATTCCGCCAAAGAGCAAAGGCGACTGGGCTTTCATCACTCACATGGTTGAAACTTCACTTGAGAAAGAAGGCCGGGTTGCAGTAGTAGTTCCGCACGGAGTTCTGTTCCGCGGAGCAGCAGAAGGTCGTATCAGAACAAAAATGATCGAAGAGAATCTGCTTGATGCTGTGATAGGATTACCGGGCAATCTTTTTACTACTACAAGTATTCCTGTAGCTATTCTTATATTCGATAAGAGCAGGGAAAGAGGCGGAATAAACGAAAACAAAAAAGATATAATGTTTATTGACGCGAGCCGTGATTATGTTTCTAATAAAAATCAAAACACTCTTTCAGATGATCATATTGAGAAAATATTGGATGCTTATAAAGACAGAAAAGATGTCGAAAAATACGCGCATCTCGCTACATTTGCAGAGATAAAGGAAAACGAATTTAATCTGAATATTCCACGGTATGTTGACACATTCGAAGAAGAGGAAGAGATAGACATTGATGCAGTTCAGGCAGAAATTGATCAGCTTGAAAAAGAATTGGCCGAAGTCAAGGCTAAGATGGCTGAAAAACTTAAAGAAATAGAACGATGAATCTCCATTTATTGACATCAACAATAAGGATAAGTTGTGATAGAAAAAGACTTAGAACAAACTCATAATAAAACATTCGAAGACATTAAGATTACTGATAAAAATGGACAGGAATACTGGATGTCCAGAAAGTTGTCCAAGGTATTGGATTATTCAGAATATCGCCATTTTTTACCGGTTGTTGAACGGGCAAAAGAATCCTGTAAAAACAGTGGTTATAATATCGCAGACCATTTCGAGGACATCCTCGATATGGTCGACCTAGGATCAGGTGCAAAACGGCAGGTTGAAGATATTAAATTGTCTCGTTATGCCTGTTATCTTATTGTTCAAAATGGGGATCCGAACAAGCCGGTTATTGCAAACGGACAAACTTATTTTGCAATCCAGACACGCAGGCAGGAGCTTGCAGATGACAAAGAATTTAAAAGCTTAAAAGAAAATGAAAAAAGGTTATTTCTCAGGAATGAAATGCGTGAACACAACAAACAGCTTGTAGAAACCGCACAAAAAGCGGGAGTTGAAACCAATCTTGATTTCGCGATATTTCAAAATCATGGGTATAAAGGGCTCTATGGCGGATTAGACGCAAAAGATATACACAATCTAAAAGGTCTAAAAAAGAATCAGCATATACTTGATAATATGGGCAGTACAGAATTAGCAGCTAATCTATTCAGGGCTACTCAAACTGAAGAAAAACTGCGAAGAGAAAATATTCAAGGTAAAATTAAAGCCAATAAAACTCACTTAGAAGTAGGTAAAAAAGTCCGTAAAACCATTCAAGAACTCGGCGGTACAATGCCAGAAGATCTACCCACACCAACGGAAGATCTCAAAAAACTTGAAAGTCAAGCAAAATCCACCCAAAATAAATTAAATATTCATGCCGAACAAGTAGCCGAACAAGTAGCAGGTGAAGTAGCAGGTGAAGTAGCTTCAACTATAATAGATATTCTTAAATTACTTGAAATTCCATTGAGCAGAAAAGATATACAGGATAAATTAGGATTAAAAGGACAAGCGAATTTTAGAGAAAGGTATCTTGAACCAGCTCTTTACTCAAAGCTGATAGAGCTAACACAACCGGATTCGCCGACAAGCCCCACCCAAAGATACAGAATTACTGAAAAAGGAAAAAAGCTGTTAACAGAGATTGAAAGATGAGACCATTTTTCCCGGTTGGTGAAAATGGTAACATGAAAAGCTATGAGGAGATAAATTTATGAACAACGATACGATATTAAGACTAAAAAACTCACTTGATGAAATTGTAAAAACAATATCAGAAGCCAATGTTGAGTTTTGGTATGCCCGTGAAATTATGAACAGACTTGGTTACGATCGCTGGGAAAATTTCAGTAAAGTTATTACTAAAGCGACAGTCTCTTGTAAAGCCGCAGGAGCAGAAATTGAAAAGCATTTTCGTGGCGTCACGAAAATGGTCGAAATAGGATCAGGTACACAAAGAAAAATTGATGATATAATGCTAACTCGTTATGCCTGCTACCTGATAGCACAGAACGGTGATCCGAGAAAAGAAGAGATCGCTTTTGCCCAGACTTACTTTGCAGTACAGACAAGAAAGCAGGAAATAATCGAAGAAAGGATTCGTTTAAACGAAAGACTCTCAGCCAGACAAAAACTGTCAGAATCCGAAACAGAATTATCCCGGAACATCTATGAAAGAGGCGTTGATGAAAAAGGATTCGGCAGAATAAGATCCAAGGGTGATTCAGCGCTTTTCGGAGGCCACAATACACAGATTATGAAAACCAAACTTTCGGTACCCGAAAACAGACCTCTTGCCGATTTCCTCCCGACAGTAACAATAGCCGCAAAGAATCTGGCCACTGAAATGACAAACCATAATGTAAAAAATAAAGACCTTTACGGTGAACCTTCGATCACAGATGAACATGTCCAGAATAACACAAGCGTCAGAAAAATACTCGGAGAAAGAGGAATAAAACCGGAAACCCTCCCGCCAGAAGAAGACCTCAAAAAACTCGAACGAAAAGTAAAATCCTCCGATAAGAAACTCATCAAAGACTCCGAATTACTAGTAAAATCGGAGGATGATACATGAATAATATTTTTAATTCAACGAAACTGAAAGACTATACAATTAAAATTGGAAGTGGGGTAACTCCAAGAGGCGGACAAGCAGTTTATATACAAGAAGGAATTCCATTCATTCGAAGTCAAAATGTCAGGAGCAATAGATTAGATTTATCCGATGTAGTATTTATTGATGCT
>JAKLPX010000077.1 GCA_022013635.1 Candidatus Delongbacteria bacterium | reverse complement strand
TAGAAAAAGACATTTTCTTAATCAAGATGATGTAATATGTTTGAATGAAAATTTAAAAATTGTTGTTACTAGTCAATGGGGAATCGGTAATATTGGCAACATGTTAAAAAAAGCTAAAGACTTAGGTTTCAACATCGAAGAAATCAAAGATTATTCGATTTAACAGAAAAAATGCAAACTGACGACTTAAAAAAAACAAAAAAGTGGAATGAGTTATACGAAAAAATCGTACAACTGGAAATCTCAGAGGTTTTCTTTTGGAACAAAGCACTAATATTCAGATAGAATAAAAAAAACGGAATTAATTATGGCTGATAGTGATTATATAAAAATATTGCGTAACCTCATTCAGACTTGGGAAAATGAGGTTATTGAGTTCAAGGAAGCGAATGATAATTTTCCGACTTCGGATATCGGGAAGTATTTTTCTGCTTTGTCGAATGAAGCTAATTTGAAGAAAAAAGAGCATGCGTGGCTTGTGTTCGGCGTACATAATAAAACACGAAAGATCGTCGGTACTGATTATAGGTTGGAATCTGAGAGACTTCAGGGTCTTAAGATGCAGATTTCGCAGAACACCGAGCCTACTGTTACTTTCCGGAATATTCACGAAGTTTTCACAGACGGATTGAGGGTGATTTTGTTTGAAATACCTTCTGCGCCTATTGGTATTCCTATCTCTTGGAACGGGCATTATTATTCTCGCTCCGGTGAAAGCTTGGTTTCTCTCGGTTTGAATAAGCTCGATGAGATCAGAAAGCAGACTGCGGCATCAGATTGGACGGCAAAAGTAGTTGATGAAGCTAGGCTTGAGCATCTCGATCCTGATGCTATTGAGAAGGCGCGTGAGGCTTACGGAGAAAAGTATTCGAACCGTTTTTCAGAATCAGAAATAAAAAAATGGTCTGTGCCTGTTTTTCTCGACAGAGCAAGATTGACTATAGCAGGTAAGATCACAAGGACGACTTTGATCCTTCTCGGTAAAAAAGAATCTTCGCATTTTCTTCTTCCTTATCCGGCTCAGATCACATGGAAACTTGTTGACAAAGAGAGAGCTTACGAACATTTCGCGCCTCCTTTTTTATTGAGTACTTCCGAGCTTTATCAGAAAATAAGAAATTATCAGATCAGAATTCTGCCTGAAAACAGCCTGATCCCCGTTGAAGTTTCCAAATATAAACAGAGAGTTATTCTTGAAGCTCTGCATAACTGCATTGCTCATCAGGATTATACAAAGAATTCCAGAATTATCGTAACTGAATATGCCGATAAACTTTCTTTTGAGAATGTAGGCAGTTTTTATGAGGGCAATCCTGAAGATTATATTGCAGGGACAAAAACACCGCACAGTTATAGAAATTCATTTCTCGCTCAGGCGATG
The DNA here is from genome assembly GCA_022013635.1 of Candidatus Delongbacteria bacterium. GTDB lineage: Bacteria > UBA4055 > UBA4055 > UBA4055 > UBA4055 > JAKLPX01. Next base: position 2,398 of record JAKLPX010000077.1, on the reverse strand, counting down.
GCTGAACTTAAAATGATAGATACTTTAGGTTACGGCATTCATGAAATGAATACGGAACAGGCGAAAAGATTTTTTCCGCTGCCTGATTATGATCTATCGGAACCGGGAGTTGTCAAAGTTTCAATATACGGGAAAATATTTGATCCTGCTTACAGCAACCTGCTCATACAGAATCCCGATCTTGCGTTAGAGGATATTATAGCTCTTGACAGAGTTCAGAAAAAGCTTCCTTTGACGGATGAAATGATAAAAAGGTTGAGGAACGCCCAGCTAATAGAAGGCCGGAAGCCGAACTTTCACATTTCGCTGAAAGTCGCGAAAGTGACAGACAAGAAAGTTGATTATGTAATATCTCGTCCTCAGGATGATGACTATTATGCCAAGCTTATACTTGATTATCTTAAAAGTTTCGGGAAAGCGACCCGTCAGGAAATCAACGAGCTTCTGCTTAAAAAGCTTAGTGATACCTTTGATGATTTGCAGAAAGATAACAAGGTTAAGAACCTGTTGACGAAGCTTAGACGAAGCGGGAAAATAGTTAATGAAGGATCAAGGACTTCTCCGGTATGGAAACTTGCAGAAAGAAATTTTAAGAAAAAGTGAGTTTTGCAGAAAGGTTTGCAGAAAGAAATCCCATTTTTGAGGCTATTTTCGTGAAAAAACCCGAGTTGAAATTGCAGAAAGAAATGAGTGTTTTGCAGAAAGGTTTGCAGAAAGATAATCCCATTTTGGAGATTTGGGGTTTGCCTGAGGTTTTCTTGTTTGAAGCTAAAAGTTTTAGCTTCTTCCTCGCAGGCTGTTTTAGTAATAGAGTGGAGTACTTGGATCAATGGGTATGAGTGACAAATTGCAACGACCTTCAACATTGGCTATATGTCGCGGCGAGGGGAATAATATTTGCCGCGCTTATAGCCATGACCGTTGAAGGACATTGCAATTTGAATTCAGGAGAAAAGACCATTGAGCCAAGTATCTTAGGTCGAATTAATGGGGTAGAAAATGAAAATAATACTCTTTGGAAAAGACCGGAAATGGGATTATCTTTCTGCAATAGGAGTAAGTACCATGAATCGTGAGTATTTCTGCATTTTAAGACAGGTTGGAACATTTAATGAAACTCTATAAATAACTGGAGTAGTCTAATGAAAAGGGTGTATTTTTTACTGATGGTGATTATCCTGACCAGTATTGTTTTTTTGTCGTGTTCTAACGACGATGAAGAAAATCACGCACCTTCATGCTCAATTACATCGCCACCAAATAATTCAATTTATGCTATCGGCGACAGTATTAAGATTCTTGTTGATGCAAATGATTCAGACGGTTATATAGTTGATATTTTATTTTACATGAATGACGATCCTGTTGGGAGCGATAATGTTTTTCCATATAAGTATGCTTTTTCAACAACGGATTTGGTCGCAGGTAATTACTCTATAACTGCAATAGCAAAAGACAATGACGGTGCAGAGACAGAAAAAATATTGAATTTCGGAGTTGCTCCTAATGCTCCGATAAATTTACAAATAAATCAAATTAGTATAACTAGTGCTGAAATAAAATGGAAAAATTATAGCTCTGGGGAAGAGAAATTTGAGATAGAAAGAAAATTATCTTCAGAAACAACAGAATTTTTTGCAAAGCTTGGAGAAGTTATAAGAACAGACTCTATAAATTATAGCTGGGTTGACATGACTCTTTTGCCTAATCTTACTTATGATTATAGAGTGCGAGGAGTGAATGGTACTAATTATTCAGAATATATCACAGAATCATATTTGAACTATTTTCCTGAGCCTTCATTATTGACCTATCAAAATGACGCAATTGATAGAATTAAATTAACTTGGGTAGATAATTCTATTGGAGAAGATGGTTTTAAAATTGATAAAAAAAATGGTGAGGAAGAATGGATTAATGGGTACGCAATCCTGGTTGAAAATGTCGAAACTTGGACTGATGTAAACGCTGAAATTAATCAGTTTCTTAAATATCGAATATATGCGTACAAAGACAGTGTTACTTCTTCTTTATTTGAAACACCTGAGCCTATTGATAATACTTTCCCCGCACCAACAGATTTGATAATTACTCAAACAAGTGTAACTAGTGCTGAATTATCTTGGAAAGATAACAGTATCGGTGAAGATAAATTTGAGATAGAGCGCAAACTCTCTACAGAAACTACTTTTGTAAAAATCGCTGAAGTCATTGGAGACGATACTGAAACAAAAAACTGGTCAGAATCTTCTTTAACTATCAATTTAACTTATGATTATAGAGTGAAGGCAGTTAAAAACATACATAGTTCTACTTATTTTGAAAAAAGAGGATATGAGACTTTTGCTGCACCATCAAAACTCACACCTGCAGTATTGAATGAGACTTCAATCAAATT